>JBGTLX010000522.1:0-2557 GCA_041743855.1 Rhizobiaceae bacterium
GGTGCGGCCTTCCTCGGCGCGGCGTTCGGCTGGCCGCACCCTTCAATCGAAAACCTGCCCGACCCCTGCCCCTATTGCGTGGCGGTCGGCGCCGTCGCCGGCGCGCATGGCGTGCCTTTGGACGACGCGCTCGCAGCCTTCCTTCAGGCCTTCGCGGCCAACCTCGTGCAGGCGTCGATCCGCCTCGGCGTCACCGGCCAGGCGGGGGCGGTCGCCACCATCGCTTCGCTAGAACCGCTGGTGCTCGAAGTTGCGGCCCGCGCGAAACAATCGACGCTCGACGATCTCGGCTCGGCGACGATCCTGTCCGAAATCGCGGCGATGAACCACGAGACGCAATATTCGAGGCTGTTCCGGTCATGAAATCTCCAAACGGACCTCTGCGCATCGGCATCGGCGGGCCGGTCGGCTCCGGCAAGACCACGCTGACTGAAAAACTGTGCAAGGCGCTGCGCGACGAGTTTTCGATCGCGGTGGTGACCAACGACATCTACACGACCGAGGACGCGATGATGCTGGCCCGCCTTCAGGCGCTGCCGGAAGACCGCATCATGGGCGTCGAAACCGGCGGCTGCCCGCACACCGCGATCCGCGAGGACGCCTCGATCAATTTGCAGGCGATCGCGGCCATGCGAAAACGCCATCCCGACCTCGACATCGTCTTCATCGAATCGGGCGGCGACAATCTGGCCGCGACGTTTTCGCCCGATCTCGCCGATATGACGCTTTACGTCATCTCCGTCTGCCAGGGCGGCGACGTTCCGCGCAAGGGCGGCCCGGCCATCACCCGCTCGGATTTTCTGGTTATCAACAAGAGCGACCTCGCGCCGTATGTGAATGTCGACCTGGACGCAATGCGAAGCGACGCGGCAAAAATGCGGGGGACGCGGCCTTTCGGTTTCACCGACCTGTCGCGCGACAAGGGGCTTCGGCAGATCGTCGACTTCATCGTCGAAAATGGCGGGCTGCGGGCGGGACAGGCGGCTGCGGAATAGAGCCTTCACCTCCCGTGCACCAATCGAAACCGGTTGCGGGCCTGGGCCTATCGCGGCATTCTTTTCAGAACCGAGGATTACCCCATGAGCTTCGCCCGCCTGCGTGACGAAAAACTGACCAATCTGCCCTTCTATGAGGAGCGCGTCGATCTCGCCTGCGCCTTCCGCTGGACGGCGCGGCTCAACATGCACGAGGCGGTGGCGAACCATTTTTCGCTCGCCGTCAACGACAGCGGCACGCAGTTCCTGATGAACCCCAACCAGGTGCATTTCTCGCGCATCAAGGCGAGCGACCTGCTGCTGATCGACGCCAAAGTCCCGGACACGCTGACCGGCCCGAACGCACCCGACCCGACGGCCTGGGGGCTGCACGGCGCCATCCACCGCAGGGTTGCGCATGCGCGCTGCGTCATGCATGTGCATTCGATCCACGCCACGGTGCTGGCCTCGCTCGCGGATTCTCGGCTGCCGCCCATCGACCAGAATTCGGCGATGTTCTTCGACCGCCATGTCGTCGACCAGCATTATGGCGGGCTGGCCTTCGAGGAAGAAGGCGAGCGCTGCTCGAAGTTTCTGGCCGACCCGAAGCACAAGGTTATGGTCATGGGCAATCATGGCGTGCTGGTCATCGGCGACACGGTTGCCGACACCTTCAACCGCATGTTCTATTTCGAGCGTGCGGCGGAGACCTACATCAAGGCGCTGTGGACTGGCCGGCCGTTGCGCGTGCTCTCCGACGCGATCGCCGAGAAGGCCGCGAGCGAAATGGACGACTATCCCGGCCAGGCGAGACGGCATCTGGCGGAACTAAAAGCCATTCTGGACGAGCAGGAGCCAGCCTACCGCAATTAAAATTAGCCGAGCCCGAGCAGCGCGCGTACATCGTCCGCGGTTTCCGCAGCCAGTGCCCCCGCCGGCGTTTCCATCGGTTCCTGCGGCCAAAAAATCGTTTTCATGCCGGCCGCAATTCCTGCCATTGCGCCTGTCTGGCTGTCTTCGACGACAACACTGTCCGAAGGTTCGATTCCCGTCAGAAAAGCCGCCCGCAAAAACGGTTCGGCGTGGGGCTTCCCCTCGCGCACATCGTTGCGGCTGACGGTCTTCATGCCCGGATAGACCAGCCCCACGGCGCGCAGATTGGCGTCGACCACAAGGCGGTCCGAGTTCGACACCACAGCCTGTGCAACGCCCGCCGCCCGCAACTCCGAAAAAATCTCGATCGCGCCCGCGCGCGGCTGGAGCGTCTCGGCCAGCGGCAGATAATGGTCGTATTTGCGCACGATCCATTCGTCGAAGCCGAGATCCAGTCCGAACTCCTCACGCATCATGAGATAGACCGGCCACGCCGCTTGGCCCAGCACCCGCTCGTGCAGGTCGTCCGGCGGCGCGATGCCCACGCTTCGGAGCGCGGCCACGAGCGCCGCCTCGTGCAGCGGTTCGCTGTCTACCAGCGTCCCGTCCATGTCCCAATAGACCGCTTGCGGCATCATTTCCAAAAATCCTTGCCTATCTGTTGCGCGGTCGAACTCGAAAAAGACTTAGACGGTTCGCGACCGTAGATA
>JBGTLX010000523.1:0-1752 GCA_041743855.1 Rhizobiaceae bacterium
TCGACCAGACAGAAGGCTTTTTCGCCGAGTTCCTTCGCGATGATGTAGTTGGTGCCCCAGTCCTGCACGACCGTCGAATAGAAGGCCGGCTCGTACATCTTGTGCTCGGAAAACAACCGCCAGCCTCCCGGCAGTTCGGCATAGATAGTCTTCATCGCATCGAGATAATGCTGGAACTGGCGCGCGAAATTGACCTGGCCGGGGAAATTGGAACCGTCGCCGATCCACACCGTCAGCGCCTTCGAGCCGAGCGTCCGGCCGATCTCGATGCATTCGAGATTGTGCTCGACCGCCTGTTGGCGCGTCCCGGAGTCGGCGTGCGACAGCGAGCCGAATTTGTAGGACTTTTGCTGATCCTTCGCGTCCGAAAAAGTGTTGGAGTTCATCGCGTCGAAGCCGAGCCCAAAACGCGCCGCCGCCTGTTTCAGGCGCTGCGGGTCGGCCTTGTCCCACGGAATGTGCAGCGAGACGTTCGGGGTGGCGCGCGTCAATTGCTGGATGACCGCGCAGTCCTCGACCTTATCGAAGATGTCGCGCGGTTCGCCGTCGCCCGGGAAGCGGGCAAAGCGCGTGCCGCCCGTGCCGACGCCCCATGACGGGATGGCGACGCCGAAGGCCGCGACCTTGTCGCGGATCGCGTCGATGTCTATGCCGCGCCGGTCGAGCCGTTCGCCGAGCGCGGCATAGTCGCGCTGGAGATTGCCCGCGCGAGCTTCATTGTCGCGCTCGACGATATCCGCAGAGATGATAGTTTCGGTCATGGATACTCCCTCATATTTGTCGTGCGTCCTTCGAGGCTCGCTGCGCTCGCACCTTAGGATGAGGACGGCTTGCATAATCGCCAATCCGAAAGGTCAGCTCCATTTAGTATTGCTGAAATCCAGGCGATTCACTTCGCTTGCTGGGAAGTTGGCGCCAACTGACCTCATCCTGAGGTGCGAGCGCAGCGAGCCTCGAAGGACGCACAATCAAAACCTACCGCGTAAAACTCTGCGCGTTGCCGGCGTCGACATTGATGATGTTGCCGGTGGACTTTTCGGACATGTCGGAGGCAAAGAAATAAATCGCCTCGGCTACGTCCTCGGGAAAGACCGATCGCTTCAGCATCGAACGCGAACGGTAATGCTCTTCCAGATCGTCGGTCGACATCTTGTAGGCGGCGGCGCGCTGTTCCTTCCATTCGCCGGTCCAGATTTTCGAGCCGCGCAGCACCGCGTCCGGGTTCACCACATTGACCCGGATCTGCGCCTCCGCGCCTTCCAGGGCAAGGCAGCGGGCGAGGTGGATCTCGGCGGCTTTTGCCGTGCAGTAAGCGGCGGCGTTCGGCGAGGCGGCAAGCCCGTTCTTGGAGGCGACGAAGACGACATTGCCGCCGATTTCCTGAGCGCGGAACAGTTTGAAAGCCTCACGGCTGACCAGGAAATACCCGGTCGCGAGGATATCCATGTTCTTGTTCCACAGCGCCAACGACGTCTCCTCGATCGGCGCCGAGGACGCAAGGCCAGCGTTCGAGACGAGAATATCGATCCCGCCGAACTCGACCGCGATTTCGGCAAACCCCGCGATCACATCGTCCTCGCTGGTGACGTTCACCGTTGCCGCGCGAACGAAGTCCTTGCCGTAGGCCCTGGAAAGTTCATCGCTGGCGCTTGCCAGCGCCGTTTCGTCGATGTCGGCCAGCACCACGCAGGCGCCATCGCGCAGCAGTCTTGCCGCGGTTGAGCGGCCGATGCCGCCGGCGCCGCCGGTGAC
>JBGTLX010000524.1:0-1820 GCA_041743855.1 Rhizobiaceae bacterium
CTTTTCCCAGACGCCCGCCGGCGCGGCATCGACCACCGCTATCGCCAGGCCCGGCCGCGCCTGCTTGATCGAGACGGCGGTGGCCAGCCCGACATAGCCCGCCCCTGCCACAAGCACGTCGAGCGGCGGCAGGTCTTGTCCGGTAGGTGCGGTCGCGGCCATTGTCGTTATCCCTCTGCGCCGCCGCCTTGACTTGGCTGCGGCTTCCTGTTCTCAACCCGATCATCCTCACGGTCCTGAAAGGCGAAAAAATGTCGGCGGCCATGCAGGAGCTTCTCGCCATTCTCGACCTCGAGAAGCTCGAACACAATCTTTATCGTGGTCGCACCCCGAGGACGGACTGGCAGCGCGTTTTCGGCGGCCAGACGATCGCGCAGGCGCTGGTCGCCGCGCAGCGCACCGTCGGACCCGACCGGCACGTCCATTCGCTGCATGGCTATTTCATGCGGCCCGGCGACACAACCGTGCCGATCATCTATGAGGTCGACCGCATCCGCGACGGCGGCTCGTTCACGACGCGCCGCGTCGTCGCCATCCAGCATGGGCAGGCGATTTTTTCGCTGGAAGCGTCGTTCCAGGTCGACGAGGACGGGCTCGAACACCAGACCCCGATGCCGCATGACGTCGCTGCGCCCGATACGCTTCTCAGCCAGCAGGAACTGATGGGCAAGTTCGGCGAGCGGGTGCCGGAAGGCATCAGACGGTACTGGGAGCGGGACCGGCCGATCGAGATGAAGCCGGTCATGCTGGAGCACTACACCAGCCGCGAAAAGCTGGAGCCGCGCCAGAACATCTGGATCCGCACCGCCGGGCCGGTTCCGGACGACCGCGGCATACAGGCCGCCGTGCTTGCCTATCTGTCGGATATGACGCTGCTCGACACGTCGACCTTCGCGCATGGCCGCGCCATTTTCGATCCGGATATCCAGGCGGCCAGCCTCGACCATTCGATGTGGTTTCATCGCCAGCATCCCCTCGACAGTTGGCTGCTCTACACGCAGGACAGCCCCTCGACGCAAGGCGCGCGGGGTTTTACCCGCGGCGCGCTTTACGGTCAGGACGGGACGCTGATCGCCTCCGTCGCCCAGGAAGGGCTTATCCGCCTAAAGCGCCAGCCTTCCAGATAGGCAACTCTCGAAAAATGCCTGCTTTTTAGGCAGATGGATTGCTGCATCTGCGAAGAGACAACTGCTTCTTCCAGCAAAATCCAATCGTTTACAATGCCTTAACAGCCCTTGCGCCAACTGGCACAGGGCTTGAATTGCGGCTTGGACTCGGCGTCTTCGCAAGACGGCCGGCGAAGGTACGCAATCGCGGGGGATCCGCATCAGCAAAGGGTGAAACCTTATGAAAATCGTGATGGCTATCATCAAGCCGTTCAAGCTCGACGAGGTGCGCGAAGCGCTGACCTCGGTCGGGGTACAGGGCCTGACCGTCACCGAAGTCAAAGGCTACGGGCGGCAGAAGGGGCATACGGAAATCTACCGTGGCGCGGAATATGCGGTGAGCTTCCTGCCGAAGATCAAGATCGAAGTGGCCGTCGGCGATGACATCGTCGACCGGGTCGTCGAGGCGATCGTCACGGCGGCCAAGACCGGACAGATCGGCGACGGCAAGGTTTTCGTCTTTCCGCTCGACCACGCGGTGCGTATCCGCACCGGCGAAACAGACAGCGACGCGATCTAAGCGGGCTCATTCTCATTTCATGGAGACTTCAATGAACATTCCAAGTTTCAAGACGGCGGCCCGCACCGCGCTGTTAGGCACGCTCGCCTTCGGCGCGCTCGGCACGCTTGCCACGTTTGCGCAGGAAGCAGCGC
>JBGTLX010000525.1:0-10683 GCA_041743855.1 Rhizobiaceae bacterium
AAGACCGCCTCGGCCTGGCTGAGAAGTTTGGAGCGCTCGGCCAGATCGATGGTGGTTTCAGCCTTTTCCATCAGCGCGTCATATTCGGCATTTTCCCAGCGCGGATAGTTGAAGCCGAGATTGTCGCTTTCGAACAGGAAAAGGAAGTTCTGCGGATCGCTGTAGTCGCCGATCCATCCGGCGCGGGTCATGTCGAAGTCGCCATCCTGCTTCATGTAGTCGAAATAGCCGGTGCCCTCCATTTCGAAGAGCGTGGCGGTGATGCCGATGTTCTTCAGCATGTCGGCGATCGCCGTCATGGTGTTCTTGTGGTTTTCGCCGGTATTGTAGCGCAGTTCGATCGACAGTTCGCCTTCCTCCACGCCGGCTTCCTTGAGCAGGGCCTTGGCTTTGTCCTCGCGATCGAGAATATCCATGTCCTTGTATTCAAGGAACACCGGATCATTGTAGTTGCTGATGCCGGGCGGCACGATCGAATAGCCGGGAAGCATGGTTTCGCGCCAGATTTCCTTGGCGAGGAAGTCGCGGTCGATGGCCATGGAAATGGCGTGGCGCACGCGCGGGTCGGCGAGCTTCTCCTTCTTCACTTTCACCGGCAGATAGTAGGTGCCGAGATAGGGCGAGATGTGCACCTGCTCGCCGAGCTTCTCGCGCATGTAATCCATCTGTTCCGCAGGAATGTCGGAGCACGACATCACTTCGCCGGCCTCGAAGCGGCGCAGGCAGGCCGAGCGGTCCTCGAACGGGATGAAATTGACGACGTCGATCTTCACATTCGCCGCGTCGTGGAAATTCGGGTTTTTCTTCATTGAAATCTTGTCGTTCGGGGTGAACGATTCGAGCATATAGGCGCCGTTGGTCACCATGTTTCCCGGCTTGGTGAAATCGTTGCCGAACTTCTCCACCGACGCCTGATGGATGGGCAGGCCGGTCTGGTGGGTCAAAAGTTCGAGAAAATAGGGGGTCGATGCGGAAAGCGTGATTTCGAGCGTCCGGTCGTCGATTGCTTTCAGGCCCATCTCCTCGGGTTTCTTCTCGCCCTTGTTCACCCCTTCGGCATTGACGATCGCGAAATGCATGTTCGCGTAGGGTGACGCCACGGCGGGATCCTGGATGCGTCGAAAGCTGAAGACGAAGTCGCTGGCCTTGACCGGATCGCCGTTAGACCACTTGGCGTTCTCGCGCAGCTTGAACGTGTATTTGAGGCCGTCGTCGGACACTTCCCAGCTCTCGGCGACACCGGGAACGACCTTCGCCTTGGCGTCATAGACGACGAGCCCTTCATAGAGTTCGCGCATCAGATTGGCTTCGGAGACCGTCGAGGTCTTGTGGTGGTCGAGGGTGGTCGGGTCGGTATCGTTGCCGCGGTTGTAGATCACCTGGGCAAGAGATGGAGCGAGTGCAGCGCCGTTAAACAGCACTACCGATGTGGCGAATACGGTCGCCTTGAGCAGATTCAGCATTTTTGTGTTCTCCTGTTGGCGCGCTCCCCCAGAACGCATCCTTACGAGCGTTGACGCCGGACCTTCGGTTGAATCCGAATTCGTCCAGCGAGCCGGCATCAGCCGGTCAAGCCCGGAGACTAACAGTTGCATGTGCGATTTCAACACGCGCCTGCCTCACCCAAAGTCAGGAGCGGAGCCGGGATCATCCGCGCATTCAGCGCGACCTTGCTGAACGGTCTTACGCTCGACGGCAAAAAGAACCGCGCGGTGCGGCGCAAGAAAATCGCCCGGCCCTTCGACCTCAACCGTGCCAACGCTTTCCCATTCAAAGCCTTCGCGCGCCGGGATGACAAGCGCTGTGCCCGACCGCTCGCCATTTACCAGAACCGCAAATCGCCCCGCATCGGCGTTGCCGCCGAGAACCATCACAAGACGGCGGCATTCCGGGTCGTTCCAGTCAGCTTCACTGAGCGGCAGGCCAGTCGTGTCGAGCCAGACGATATCCCGGACATCGGAACCGACAATGATTTGACCGCTCAGCAATTCGACGCCGGTCAGCGCGCTTGCCGCCTTACGCATGGCTGCCAAATCAGCGACGTAGCGCTCGAGTTCGGCATCGCGGTCCTCCCAATCGAGCCAGGTCAGCTCGTTGTCCTGCGCATAGGCATTATTATTGCCTTTCTGGGTGCGTCCAAATTCGTCGCCGGCGGTCAGCATGATCGCGCCGCGCGAGGCGAACAGGGTCGCGAGCAGCGCCCTGGTGTCGCTTTGCCGCCGCTTTGTGATCTCCGGGTCGTCCGTCGCGCCTTCGACGCCATTGTTCCAGCCGATATTGTCGCCGTGGCCGTCGCGATTGCCCTCGCCATTGGCCTGATTGTGCTTGCCCTCGTAGCGCGACAGGTCGGCAAGCGTCGCGCCATCATGCGCCGCGATGAAATTGAGGCTCCGGGTCCGGTTGTTGCCATGGCCGCCAAAGATATCCGAGGACCCGGCCAGCCGCGTCGCCAGCGCACCGATCATGCTGCGATCGCCGCGCCAGAACCGCCTGACGTCGTCGCGGTACTTGTCGTTCCACTCCAGGAAATTTTCTGGAAAATTGCCGAGCTGGTAGCCGCCCGGCCCAAGATCCCAAGGCTCGGCGATCATAATCCGGTCCTTCAGCGCCGGGTCGTCGCGCATCGCCGCCAGAAGCGGCGCATCGGCATCGAAGCCTTCGGCGGTGCGTCCAAGCGCCGTCGCCAAATCGAAGCGGAAGCCATCGACGCCGGCGTACACAACAAAGTGGCGCAGCGTATCGAGAATGAGTCCCTGCATGACCGGGTGGTTGCAGGCGACGCTGTTGCCCGTTCCGGTATCGTTGATGAGTTTTGCCGGCTCGCCAATCTCGTGGCGGTAATAGGCCCGATTGTCGAGCCCGCGCAACGACAGCGTCGGGCCGAGCGCATCGCTCTCGCCCGTATGGTTGAAGACAAGGTCGAGGATCACGCCGATGCCGGCGGCGCGAAGCGCCTCGACCGTCCCCCGGAGTTCGGCCAGGCCGCCTGGCGCGAGCCTCGGGTCAAGCGCCATGAACGACACGGGATTGTAGCCCCAGCCATTGGTTAGGCCAAGCGGCGGCAGATGGCGCTCGTCGATCCACGCGACGATCGGCATGAGTTCGACCGCCGAGACGTTGAGTTTTTGCAAATGCTTTATGATTGCGGGTTCGGCGAGCGCGGCGATCGTCCCGCGTTTTTGCTCCGGCACGTCGGGATGGCGTCTCGTAAACGCCTTGACCGGAACTTCGTAGATGAGACCGCCGGGCCTGAACAACGGCGGCATCGACGCGACCGGTTTCGGCAAATCGACCGCTATCGCTTTCGGCATCAGAGCCGCGGTGTCGCCGCCCTCGCCCCGGCGCGCCGACAGACGCCGATCGAAACCATAAGCCCGGTCGATCTCCACCGCATAGGGGTCCATCAGAAGCTTGTCGGGGTTGAACCAAAGACCGCGTTCGGGTGCGTATGGCCCATCGGCTCGGAAGCCGTAGCGGGTTCCTGCTTTGAGGCCCGGAACGGACCGCGCGTGAACCCCTTCGCCTTCACAGACAAGCTCAAGGCGCTCCGTCTCCCGATTGCCGTCAGCATCGAACAGGCAGAGCCAGACCCGTTCCGCCGCCCCGGACCACACCGAAAAACTGATACCGCCATCCGAAATCGAAGCGCCGAGTCTCGGCTTTATACCCATCAACCGCGGCATGGAGATGCGCTGATCGGCGAGGTTGCAGAAGACGCGCGAGCCTTGATGGCAAGCCTCACGTGATGACCGTCGGCCTGTCGCGCCCGGTATGCCTGACAATCCCGGCAATCTCGTCGGCGGCCGCAATCAGATCGGCGAGCGCTTCCTGCGTGTCGATGTCGTGGCGCGTCCGGTCGGGCTCGTAGCGCTCTACATAGAGCCGCAGCGTCGCGCCGGATGTGCCTGTGCCCGACAGCCGGAACACAGCGCGCGATCCACCCTCGAACAGGATGCGGATGCCCTGGTTTTTGCTCACCGAACCGTCGACCGGGTCGTGATAGGCAAAGTCGTCGGCGGCAGCGATGATCATGCCGCGCATGGTGGTTCCGGGGAGGGAGCCAAGTTTGCCGCGCAATTCGTCCATGAGCGCGCTAGCCCGCGCGGTGTCGACCTCTTCAAAATCGTGGCGCGAATAATAATTGCGGCCGTAGGTCGCCCAGTGCTTCGTCACGATCTGCCTGGCGCTCTCGCCGCGCACGGCAAGAATGTTCAGCCAGAGCAGCACGGCCCACAGCCCGTCCTTCTCGCGCACATGGTCGGAGCCTGTGCCCGCACTCTCCTCGCCACAGATCGTCGCCATGCCGGCGTCGAGCAAATTGCCGAAGAATTTCCACCCGGTGGGCGTTTCGTACAGACCGATGCCGAGCTTTTCGGCGACGCGGTCGGCCGCGCCGCTGGTCGGCATCGAGCGGGCAATGCCCTTCAGCCCGGCCCGATAACCCGGCGCGAGGTGGGCGTTGGCGGCGAGCATCGCCAGCGAATCCGAGGGCGTGATGAAGATGCCCTTGCCGATGACCAGATTGCGGTCGCCGTCGCCATCGGACGCCGCGCCGAAATCGGGCGCATCGGCGCCCATCATCTCGTCATAAAGTTCCTTGGCGTGGACGAGATTGGGGTCAGGGTGGTGGCCGCCGAAATCCGGCAGCGGCACGAAATTGCGTGCCGTCCCCTCGGCCGCGCCGAGGCGTTTTTCCAGAATTTCCCTGGCATAGGGTCCGGTCACCGCGTGCATGGCGTCGAAGGCCATGCGGAAGCCGGAGCCGAACAGCGCCCGGATCGCGGCGAAATCGAACAGCGTTTCCATCAGTTCGGCATAGTCGGCCACGGGATCGACGATTTCGACCGCCATGCCGCCCGCCTCGAACACGCCGATCCGGTCCAGATCCACCGGCCCGATGTCGGCGATTTTGTAGCGGCTGATCGCCTTGCTCAGCGCAAACATGGCGTCGGTCAGCTTTTCGGGCGCCGGGCCGCCATTGCCGGCATTGTATTTGATGCCGAAATCCTCGTGCGGGCCGCCCGGATTGTGGCTCGCCGACAGGATGATGCCGCCGAACGCCTTGTGCTTGCGGATGAGATGCGAGGCGGCAGGCGTGGAGAGGATACCGCCCTGCCCGACCAGAACCCGCCCAAAACCGTTGGCCACAGCCATGGCGATGACCGTCTGGATGACCTCGCGGTTGAAATAGCGGCCGTCGCCGCCGACGACGAGCGTCTCGCCCTGAAATCCGTTCAGACTATCGAAAATCGACTGGATGAAGTTCTCCGCATAGTTCTTCTGCTGGAAAACGGGAACTTTCTTGCGCAGTCCGGACGTGCCGGGTTTCTGGTCATCGTAGGGCGTGGTTTCGACCGTCCGTATCATCTCTCAGGCAATCCTTCTCGACATCAGCGAGCGGTAGAGGTCTGCGTATTTTGCGGCGCTTCGCTCCCAGGATACATCCGATTTCATGCCCTGCTTCTGCAGCGATGCCCAGACCGCCGGCTGTTCGTATGCAGCGACTGTTCGGCGGATGGCGTGAAGCAGCGCACCGGCGTTTTCGGGCGCAAACAGAAATCCCGTTGCCGCGCCCGCAGAGACCGCGGCTTCGTTGGCGTCGATAACCGTGTCGGCCAGCCCGCCGGTCTTGGCCACCACCGGCACGCAGCCATAGCGCAGCCCGTAAAGCTGGGTCAGCCCGCAAGGCTCGAAACGCGACGGGATGACGATCGCGTCGCAGCCGGCCTGCATCTGGTGCGAGAGTGCTTCGTCATAGCCGATGACCACACCGACCTTGCCGCGATGCCTCGCCGCCGCCGCCAGCAGCGCGCCCTCCAGCGCCGAATCCCCGGAGCCGAGCACCGCCAGACGCGCGCCGGACTCCACCACCCGGTCAAGCACCGCGACAAGAATATCCATGCCCTTCTGCCAGGTCAGCCGGCTGACCACGCACACGATCGGACTGTCGCCGGGTTCGAGGCCGAAGCGTTGCTCGACTGCGGCGCGGTTGGCTTTTCGATCCTTCAGCGATTTTCGCGAATAGTTTGTTACCAGATGAGGGTCCGTTTCCGGGTTCCAGATCTCCACGTCGATGCCGTTGACGATGCCGCGCAGATCGACGGCCCGCATCCCGATCAATCCGTCCAGCCCCATGCCGAATTCCGGCGTTCTGATCTCCTCGGCATAGGTCGGGCTGACGGTGGTGATCGCCCATGCCGCCTGCAATCCGGCCTTCAGATAGCCGACGCCGCCGTAATATTCGACGCCGTCAAGACCCATGGCGCTCGCCGGCAGTCCGAGTTCGCCAAAGATGCCGGAACCGAACTGGCCCTGGAAAGCGAGGTTGTGGACCGTGATGACGGACGGCACCCCGACCGCCGCGCCGTAGCGCATATAGGCCAGCGTCATCGCCGTCTGCCAGTCATGCACATGGACAAGGTCCGGCCTGTAGCCGGAGACCGCGCCCGCCGCGATGTCGGCGCCAGCCCGACTGAGCGCTGCAAACCGCCGCCAGTTGTCCGGCCAGTCATGCCCTGACGCATCGCCATAAGGGCCGCCGGGACGGTCGAACAGATGCGGCGCGTCGAGCACCAGAAGGTCCAGCCCGGCGATTGTGGCCGCCAGAACCGACGCCTTGCCGCCCTGCAGCGAGGCATATTTGTGCAGCGGCTTTTTCCTGGACAATTCCTTCATCACGACCGGATAGCCGGGGACCAGCGTGCGCATCCGCACGCCCTGCCCGGCCAGCGCCAGCGGCAGAGCGCCGGTGACATCTGCCAGCCCGCCTGTCTTGACCAGCGGAAAAATTTCCGGAGCGACGCCAAGAACCTGCATTGCCCAGAGTCCCTTACGGACGATTATTGTCGTTCTTGCACAAGCCCATGCTCAGAGATCCAGCCTGTCGATCATCTCCTGCGTGATCAGGCAGATGCCTTTTTCCGAGACCCGGAAGCGCTTGGCATCCAGCTTCGGATCCTCGCCGACCACCAGTCCCTCGGGGATTTGCACGCCATGGTCGATCACCACCCGCTTCAGCGATGCGTTGCGCCCGACATAGCAGTCCGGCAGCATGACTACGTCCTCCAGGGTGGAAAAGGAATTGATGCGCGCGCCGGTGAAGATCAGGCTGCGCTTCAGAGCCGCGCCCGAAATGATGCAGTCGCCCGAGACCAGGGACGAGACCGCCGAACCGCGCCTGCCATCTTCGTCATGGACGAACTTCGCCGGGGGCTTCAATTCGGCGTAGGTCCAGATCGGCCAGTCGCGGTCGTAGAGGTCGAGTTCGGGGGTTATGTCGGTCAGGTCGATGTTGGCTTCCCAATAGGCGTCGATGGTCCCAACATCGCGCCAGTAGGCCTCATTCTCGCCGGTTGCGCGCACGCAGGATTTGGCGAAGCGGTGAGCGATCGCCTTACCGTGCTCGACGATATAGGGAATGATGTCCTTGCCGAAATCGCGAGTCGAATCAGGCTCTTTGGCGTCGCGGCGAAGCTGATCCATCAGAAACTTCGTGCGAAACACGTAGATGCCCATCGAGGCCAGCGCGAATTCCGGCTTGTCGGGGATGCCGGGCGGGTCGGCGGGCTTTTCGATGAAGGAAATGATCGTGTCCTTCTTGTCGACATGCATCACGCCGAAGCCGGTCGCTTCCATGCGCGGCACTTCGAGACAGCCCACAGTCACGTCCGCATTCGCCTCGACATGCTGGCGCAGCATCAACTCGTAATCCATCTTGTAGATGTGGTCGCCCGCCAAAATCACCATATATTCAGGGCTGTAGCTCTCGATGATGTCGATGTTCTGATAGACGGCGTCGGCGGTGCCTTCATACCATTGCGTTTCCGAAACGCGCTGGCTGGCGGGCAGGATGTCGAAGCTTTCATTGCGCTCGGGCCGCAAAAAATTCCAGCCGCGCTGCAAATGGCGGATCAGCGAGTGGGCCTTGTATTGAGTGGCGACGCCCAGCCGGCGAATGCCGGAATTCAGCGCGTTCGACAAAGCGAAGTCGATGATGCGGGTCTTGCCGCCGAAATAGACTGCGGGCTTGGCGCGCCGGTCGGTCAGTTCCTTCAGCCGGCTGCCCCGTCCTCCAGCCAGCACATAGGCCATGGCGTCGCGCGCCAGCGGCTGCGTTCTCGTCGAAACCTCCATAATACCCCTCCCGTATCAGTCACTCAGGCATGTCGCTCAGGCACGAATTCCAGCATGATGGTCGCAAGCGGCGGCAAAAGCATTGTCGCAAAAACAGCGCCGTCGCCCGACGGTTTTGCTTCGACCACGCCGGCATTGCCCTTGCCCGACCCGCCATAGTCGGCGGCGTCGCTGTTCATGATCTCGCGCCATTTCCCTGCAACAGGCAAGGGCACGCGATAATTGTCCCTCGGCAGCGGCGTGAAATTCGAGATCACCGCGACCGGGTTGGCGCCCGGAGCGTGGCGGACCCAGGCGAACACCGAATTCTGGCTATCGTCGGCGATTGTCCATGAAAACCCTTCCGGCTCGCAGTCACGGGCATGCAAGGCAGGACGGGAACGGTAAAGATAATTCAAGTCGCGCACCAGCCGACGCATGCCGCTATGCGGGGCATGATCGAGCAGATGCCAGTCGAGCGCGCGCGCCTCGCTCCACTCGCCGCGTTGCGCGAATTCCTGCCCCATGAACAGCAGCTTCTTGCCCGGATATCCCCACATGAAGACGTAGTAGGCGCGCAGATTGGCGAACTTCTGCCAGTCGTCGCCCGGCATCTTGGTCAGCAGCGTGCCTTTTCCGTGCACCACCTCGTCGTGGCTCAAAGGCAGCACGAAATTCTCGCTAAACGCGTAAAGCAGGCCGAAGGTGATGTCGTTGTGATGGTGTTTCCTGTGGACCGGCTCGCGCGAAAAATACTGGAGCGTATCGTGCATGAAACCCATGTTCCACTTGAAGCCGAAGCCGAGGCCGCCTTCATGCACCGGATGCGAGACCTTCGGCCATGAGGTCGATTCCTCGGCGATGGTCATGACGCCGGGATGCTCTCCATAGATTTCGGTGTTCATCTTTTGCAGGAAGCTCACCGCCTCCAGATTTTCCCGCCCGCCCTTCTCGTTGGGGATCCACTCGCCGGCCTTGCGCGAATAATCGAGGTAGAGCATCGAGGCGACGGCATCCACGCGCAGGCCGTCGACATGATATTTCTCGGCCCAATAGAGCGCGTTGTTGACCAGGAACGAAACCACCTCGCGTCGGCCGAAATTGTAGATCGCGGTGTTCCAGTCGGGATGAAAGCCCTTGCGCGGATCGGCATGCTCGTAGAGCGCGGTACCGTCGAACAGCGCCAGCCCATGCGCGTCGAC
The DNA here is from genome assembly GCA_041743855.1 of Rhizobiaceae bacterium. Classification (GTDB taxonomy): domain Bacteria; phylum Pseudomonadota; class Alphaproteobacteria; order Rhizobiales; family Rhizobiaceae; genus JBGTLX01. Next base: position 9,315 of record JBGTLX010000525.1, read on the forward strand.
CGGAAAGTGCGCCGGCACCCAATCCAGAATGACCCCGACGCCGGCGCGGTGCGCGCCATCGACGAAACGGGCAAACCCTTCCGGCTCGCCGAAGCGGGCGCTCGGCGCATAAAGCCCGGTGGTCTGATAGCCCCAGGACGGATCGTAGGGGTGTTCCGAGATCGGCAGGAATTCGATGTGCGTGAAGCCGAGATCGACGACATAGGGGATCAGGCGGTCGGCCATTTCGTCCCAGGACAGAAACGTCCCGTCGTCGCGGCGCTGCCACGATCCCGGATGGACTTCGTAGATCGAGATCGCCTCGCGCCGTTGGTCGGCCTTGGCCCAATAGGACCGGTGCGCGTCGTCGCCCCATTTGTGATCCAGCGGGCGCGCGGTAATGGAGGCGGTCGCCGGCCGGAATTCCGAGCGGGCGGCGTAGGGGTCGGCCTTCAACGGGATGTTTTCGCCCTGCCTGCCGATGATCTCGTATTTGTAGGGCCGCCCTTCGCCGAGATCGGGAATGAATATCTCCCAGATACCGGTGTCGCGACGGTTGCGCATCGTATGACGCCGGCCATCCCAGTCGTTAAAATCGCCAACGACTGAAACCCGCCTAGCGTTCGGCGCCCAGACCGCGAAATTGACGCCGGTAGCGCCCTCATGGGTCATCAGATGCGCGCCGAGCTTGTCGAAAAGCCGCAGATGCGAGCCTTCGGCGATGTAATAATCGTCCATCGGCCCAAGCACGGGCCCGAAGGAATAGGGATCGGTAACCCGCCAGTCGCCACCGGCGTTGCGCGCGTGAAGCCGCAAGGGTTGGCGGTCGCGAACGGTCAGCTTGCCCTCGAAGAAACCGGCATCGTGGCGGCGCTGCAATTCGCCAGCCGGCTGGCCGTCGAGTGTGTGGGCGGTCACGAATTCGGCATGCGGAATGAAGCAGCGCGCCGTCAGTTCAGCGCCGGCTTGGTGAATGCCAAGCACCGCGAACGGGTCGCCATGCGTACCGGCGACAATCGCTTCGATATCGCTTGCCGCCGCCGTTCCCGGTGGTTTTCGCTTCGATGGCGCAGCGGCCGGCTTCTTCATTCTTCATGCCCTGTGTGCGGATGCGCGCCGACTAGTGTCCTGATTCTGAAATTCGCATGAGTTTGATATAGATCGCAGCGCGAATTTCAGAATCGAAGGACACTAGCAACATATTGATTTCTAGTGTCGTTTTGATTTCGAAGTTCGCCCGAAGCGAGATATCGAAATGAAGCGAACTTCGAAGTCACGACACTAGCCAGCTTCCGGGGAAAAAATGTCGAAGTGGAAAGACGTGAAAAAGGTCGTGCTCGCCTATTCGGGCGGCCTCGACACCTCGATCATCCTGAAATGGCTGCAGACG
>JBGTLX010000526.1:0-5973 GCA_041743855.1 Rhizobiaceae bacterium
CTCTGTGGTCACGGCGTTCCACCCTTCCGCCGCCACCGCCTGGAGCGCGTCGCGCGCGCCCTGCAGGACCGCGCGCGGCGGTTCCCCGAGCAGCATGCCCGCTTTCTCATCCATGGTGAGCGGCCGTTCAGCAAAAAGGAATGCCGCGCCGTCGGCCAGTTCCACCAGCGTTTTTGCGCGTTCCTTCAACCCCGGCATCGCGGCCAGCAAGAGCGCCTTGTTGCGATCGTCGAGACGGCTCGCGATCGTCGCTCCGTTTTCGAGAAAGGGAAGCGTGGCGATCAAGATATCCGTCAGTTCGGCATCGTCCATGCGCCGCATGTGGACGCCGTTCAAAGCTTCGAGTTTCTGGAAATCGAAGCGCGCCGCGCCTTTGTTCACGTCCTCGATCTCGAACCAGCGGATCATCTCGTCGAGGCTCATCACCTCGTCGTCGCCATGGCTCCAGCCGAGCCGGACAAGATAATTGCGCAATGCCGCCGGCAGGTAGCCCATGGCGCGGTACGCCTCGACGCCCAGCGCCCCGTGGCGCTTGGAAAGTTTTGCGCCGTCCGCGCCGTGGATCAGCGGGATATGCGCCATCACCGGAATATCCCAGCCCATCGCGTCGTAGATGACCTGCTGGCGCGCGGCGTTGGTCAGATGATCGTCGCCGCGGATTATGTGCGTCACCTCCATATCGTGATCGTCGACGACCACGGCGTGCATGTAGGTCGGGTTGCCGTCGGAGCGCAGGATGATGAAATCGTCGAGGTCCTTGTTGGGAAAGCGGACGTCGCCCTGCACCTTGTCGCGCACGACGGTCTCGCCTTCGGCCGGCGACTTGATCCGGATCGCGCCGGTCACTCCGGCGGGTGCGTCGGCCAGATCGCGGTCGCGCCAGCGCCCGTCATAGCGCGGCGGCCGGCCTTCGGCCTTGGCCTTTTCGCGCATCTCGGTCAGTTCCTCCGGCGAGGCGTAGCAGCGATAGGCCTTGCCCATCCGCACCAGTTCCTCGGCCACTTCACGGTGCCGCGCGCCCCGTCCATGCTGGGATACCGGGTCGCCCTCCCAGTGCAGGCCGAGCCAGGTCAGCCCGTCGAGAATCGCATCCTTCGCAGCCTCGGTCGAGCGCTCGCGGTCGGTGTCCTCGATGCGCAGCAGCATCTTGCCGCCGGTATGGCGGGCAAAGAGCCAGTTGAACAGCGCGGTGCGCGCGCCGCCAATGTGCAGATAGCCGGTCGGCGAGGGGGCAAAGCGTGTGACGGTCGTGTCGGGCATTCGGCTTTCCGGAGTGTGAACCGCTGGATGTAGAATGCGGAATGAGCGCCATGGCGTTGGGCTGGCGTTCATGTAGCATAGGCCGACCGAGGCGCAAGGGGCGGGCCGGGAAGCGATGGACAGGTCGCCGGGGGAAACGAGCGAGCGCGAAATGTTCGTCGCGCCCGACTTCGCGCCCGCAACCTCCGTCCCCGCGATTCCCTCCAGCGTGCTGGATGCAACGCCGATCCTCCCGCCCAGGTGGAGCGCGCGCCGCTCGGCGCCGCGAATCCCGCGCTTGTCCGGCGCGGCGCTGGGCAAGGCGTCTCTGCGCGCGATCGGCATGGAAGTGGATCGCGGCGTCGGCTTCATTTTCATTCCAGTTTGTCTGGCTTTCGGCGTCATTCTCTATTTTTCGCTGGCCCGCGAACCCGCCCTCACCATCCTCGGCGCGTGCTTTTCGGCGTTGGCGGTGGTTGCGTTTCTCACGCGCCATAGTCCTGCGCTCCAGACGGCGGCGTTCGCGGCCTTGCTGATCGTTGTTGGATTGGCGCTGGCGAAAGTCGAAACTTTTCGCGCCGGAACCAAAGTGATCGGCGGCGAAATCTCGACCCGCCTTACCGGCGCTGTCGTGGAAGTCGAAAATCTGGCAAGCGGACGCGTCCGCCTGACGATCGACATCACGGCGACGGAGCGCCCCGTTTTGCGCTACGCTCCGGATCGCGTCCGCGTATCGGCCAGAAGCATTCCCGAAGGCATCGAGCCGGGCGCGTCGGTGACAGGGATCGTACGGCTGATGCCGCCGTCGGGGCCCGTCAGGCCGGACAGCTATGATTTTTCCTTCAACAGCTATTTCGACGGAATCGGCGCCAGCGGCTTTTTCATGAAAGGTCCCGAGCGCGCCGTCGAATTAGGACCGGCGTCCCTTTCGGCGCGGTTTCGGGCGTCCGTCGAGCGTGCGCGCAACGCCGTCGCGCAGCGTATTCGACGGCACATACCGGGCGCGGAGGGCGAGATCGCGGCGGCGCTTGTCGCAGGCGTGCGCGCCGGCATTCCCGACGACGTCAACGAGGCGCTGCGCCGGTCCGGCCTCTATCACATCATCTCCATCTCCGGCCTGCACATGGCCCTGGTGGCCGGAACCATCATGGGCCTGATGCGCGGCGCCTTCGCGCTCTTCCCGGAATTCTCGTCCCGCCGCCCGGTCAAGAAATATGCCGCGTCAGTCGCGCTCGCCGGTCTTGCCGCCTACCTCTTCTTCTCCGGCGCGGACGTGGCGGCGCAGCGGAGCTTCATCATGCTGGCCGTCATGCTGACGGCGCTGATGGTCGACCGGGCCGCGCTCACCATGCGCAATCTGGCGATTTCGGCCATCGTCGTCATCGTTCTGTCGCCGCACGAAGTCGTCGGCCCGAGCTTCCAGATGTCTTTCGCCGCCACCGCCGCTCTGGTCGGGGCCTATGCGGCCTGGTCGGACTGGCGTTCGGGGCGGCCATTGCAGCGCCCGCCCGACCGTTATCTTGTCTCATCGTCTTTCCGGAAAATCGCTGTCATCGCCATTGGTCTCGCGGCGACCTCGCTGATCGCCGGCGGCGCGACCAGCGTCTATTCGGCCTATCATTTCCAGCAGGTGTCGTCGCTCGGGCTGTTCGCCAATCTGAGCGCCATGCCGATCGTCTCGATCGCCGTCATGCCATTTGCCGTGCTCGGCGTGCTCGCTATGCCGTTCGGGCTCGATGGCCCCTTCTTTTATGTCATGGGTGAGGGACTGACGCTGACGGTCGCCATTGCGCGCTGGTTTTCGGAGCGCTCGCCGCTCGACGCCGTCGGACTGGTGTCCCCGCGCGCAGTCATCGTGCTCAGCGTCGCCCTGCTGATCGCCACGATCTGCACGACATGGCTGCGCGTCGCCGCCCTTCCGGTCGCGCTGGCGGGGCTGCTGCTCCTGCCGCAGCAATCCTCGCCGGACCTCCTGATTTCGGAGGATGGGCGTCTCGTCGGTCTGGCGATCGGAAACGGCCAGATGGCGGTCAACCGGACGCAGCCCAACGAGTTCACCACCGAAAACTGGCAGCGCGCCCTCCAGTCCGAAATTTTGGTGAAACCGAAGATGCGCAGGGCCGCAGGCGCACTGCTCGAGCCCGAAACCCAAAGCGAATCCGGATCAGACGCACTCCGCAGTGAGACGCAACATCGCATCGGCTCGGCCTTCATCTGCGAGGACGGCCTGTGCCTGGCCACGCATACTTCAGGCGCGATTGTCGCGCACGCCGTCGATGCAATCACCGCCGCCCGCGCTTGCGATACGGCAAGCGTCATCATCGTCGATGACGCCACCGCGAAAAGCGTCTGCGGCCGCAAGCGCATCCTCATCGTCACCAAGCGCGATCTGGCGCGGCGTGGCAGCGCGGCGGTCACCTTCGCATACGCGACGTCCGGCGCGTCGGAATCATCCAACCCCGGCCCAAGGCGCGTCAAAGCCAGCGTGAGCTATGCCATCGGCCAGCCATACCGGCCGTGGCACGATCAGCGCCGCTTTTCACGCGAGGCGCGCGGCATGCCACCCTATCAGCGCAAACCTGCCGCCACCGCTCCATCGAACTCGGATGACCCTTCGACGTCTCCCTGAGATCGATCGCGGCTCTCCCGCCGGCCTCCAGCACCGACGCAATCGATCGGCGATCCCGGCGCGAAGCGCAAGGCGGTCAATAGCGCCGGATCAGCCCCACCAGCTTTCCCTGCACCTTGACCCTGTCGGGGCCGAAAATGCGTGTCTCATAGGCCGGGTTGGCGGCTTCGAGCGCGATCGACGCGCCCTTGCGGCGAAAGCGTTTGAGCGTCGCTTCCTCCTCGTCAACCAGCGCCACGATGATCTCACCCGGATTGGCCGTGTTGGCATTCTTGATGATGACGGTGTCGCCGTCGAAGATGCCGGCGTCGATCATCGAGTCGCCCTTGACCTCGAGCGCGTAATGCTCGCCGCCCGAAATCATCTCCGGAGGCACCATGATCGAATGCGTCTTGTGCTGGATGGCGTCGATCGGCACGCCGGCCGCGATGCGTCCCATCACCGGAATTGACACCGAGGCCGTCGCATCGTCGTCATTGCTGGCGGCCCGCCCGCGCGGCGCTTCCGGCTGCCCCCGGCCGAGGCTGCCTTGGATGATGCTGGGCGAGAATTTGCGGGCCGCATTCAACCCCGGCGCGATCGAATCCGGCAGGCGCAGCACTTCAAGCGCCCGCGCCCTGTTGGGCAGCCTGCGAATGAAGCCGCGCTCCTCCAGCGCCGTGATCAGCCGGTGAATACCCGATTTCGAGGCGAGGTCGAGCGCATCCTTCATCTCGTCGAAAGAGGGCGGGATGCCGCTTTCCTTCAACCGCTCGTGGATGAACATAAGAAGCTCATGTTGCTTGCGCGTCAGCATCCGGTAACCCCCACGGAATCAAAAGAAAAACAAACAGAGAACAAACACTATCTGTTCCAGTCTTGTTCCGCAACTGTTTAAATTTTAATGAATTCGTTAAGGCAGCGAGAATTATTTGACGTTTCGCGCCATCCGGCCAGCGGCCCCGATGAGCCATCCAACATTGCAGCGGCTCGATCCCAGTCTCCATCGACTATGGGCAAAGCCAGATGGTGAAACGCGTGCCTACACCGCCGCGCCATAAAGATCGTAGGCATCGGCGCGATCGATCTTGACGGTGACGATGTCGCCGGTACGTAACGGCCTCCGCGACTGAATATGCACGTTTCCGTCGATTTCCGGCGCGTCGTATTTGGTCCGGCCCTTGGCCGAAAGACCGTTCGCCTCGTCGATGATGACGGGCAGGCGTTTTCCGACCTTCTTGCGCAACTGCGCGGCCGAGATCGTCTGCTGGCGCTGCATGAAGCGATGCCAGCGGCTCTCCTTGACCTCCTGCGGGACTTGCTCGAGGCCGAGATCGTTGGAGCGCGCGCCCCGAACCGGCTCATATTTGAAGCAGCCGGCGCGGTCGATCTTCGCCTCGTCCAGCCAGTCGAGCAACATCTGGAAATCCTGCTCGGTTTCGCCCGGGAAACCGACGATGAAGGTCGAGCGGACGGCGAGATCGGGGCAGATGTCGCGCCAGCCGCGAATGCGCTCCAGCGTCTTTTCGCCATGCGCGGGACGCCGCATGTTCCGCAGAACCTCGGGGGAGGCGTGTTGGAACGGGATGTCGAGATAAGGCAGGATCTTGCCGTCGGCCATCAGCGGAATGACATCGGCGACATGCGGGTAGGGGTAAACGTAGTGCATCCTCACCCAAATTCCGAGTTCGCCGAGTTCGCGCGACAGATCAAGGAATTTCGCGCGCACCTCGCGTTCGCCAAACAGGCTCGTCTGGTCTTTGATATCAACGCCATAGGCGCTGGTGTCCTGCGAAATCACCAAAATTTCCTTGACGCCGGCCTTGGCGAGCTTTTCCGCCTCGCGCAGCACGTCGGCTGCCGGACGCGACACCAGATCGCCGCGCAAAGCCGGAATGATGCAGAAGGTGCAGCGGTTGTTGCAGCCCTCGGAAATCTTCAGGTAGGCGTAGTGGCGCGGCGTGAGCTTGACGCCCTGCGGCGGGATCAGGTCGAGCTTGGGATCATGCGCCGGCGCAGCCGCCAGATGCACGGCCGCCATGACGCTTTCATAGGCCTGCGGGCCGGTGATCGCCAGGACATTGGGATGCTTGTCGCGGATCACTTCGGGTTCCGCGCCGAGGCAG
>JBGTLX010000527.1:0-6479 GCA_041743855.1 Rhizobiaceae bacterium
TCGGTCAATATCGCCCCAGACAATGACGACCAGACTTGGATGGACACGACGGGCATTTCGCCCGTCCACCATGAGAATTTTGACTGGTCGAAGATGACTTTTGCCAACAACCCGCTGAAATACGCCGAAAGGGTCGGGGCCGCATGGTACAAGCGCGGCGACGGGTGGGGTGACAGCGAGGACCAGCCGCTGACGCGCTTCAGCCTCTACGCGGACATTATCTCGCAAACTGATCGCGAAGCCATTCCGAACACCAAAAGGCGTGTCTGCAAAACGTACAGCGGCGGCAAATGCCAAAAATACACGGACGAGCCGGAGTACGAATATACCGTATCTCAATACACCAGTTGGCAAGGCTGCGTCGAAGCGCGGCCGTCACCCTACAACAACAATGATGCGACGCCGAGCACGTCCACTCCGGCAACCCTGTTCGTGCCCATGTTTGCTCCTGATGAAGCGAAGCATTTGTGGCGCGATTTGAATGACGACAACGAGCCAGACCTCAACAGCAGCGATTTCGGCTACAGCAACAATTGGTGGGCGGATTGGGACAACGGAACTGCCAAAGAGCGCCAAACGGACATGCGCAAATACTTCCGCGTCAAGCCCTATGAAGCGCCGGCGGCCGGCTCGGGTGACGGACCGAATTCGTCCTGCACGACCAACGCCATCACGCCTTTGCAGGATGTGACCAAAGCCGAGGGCAAGCAAATCATCACCGACGCCATCGACGCCATGTCGCCCACCGGCAACACCAATGTTCCCGAAGGAACCGCGTGGGGCTGGCGCGTCGTGTCGGGCGGAGAACCCTTCACCGAGGGCCGGCCCGATACCGAGAAAGGCAACGACAAGGTCATTATCGTTCTTACCGACGGCGCCAACACCTACGGGGATCTTGGCAGCACGGATGCCGTGCCGAACCGCTCCACCTATGCCGCCTACGGCTATACAGGGCAGGGTTACAACGGGACGACGACGACGCGCATGTTCATGGGCACGTCCACTGACGTCGGCAAGACCGACTATTCCAACTCCAACTACCAGGACGCCATGGACGAGCAGATGCAGTCGGTTTGCACCAACGCGAAGGCCGCCGGCGTGCTGGTGATGACCGTCTCGCTCGATCTCAGCGAGGACATTGACGCCGAGAAGAAGGCCGTCGCCGCCCTTACGGCCTGCGCCTCCGAGTCGCGTTTCCGCAAGGGCGCCGACGGCAAGCCGGCCAAACTGTTCTGGAACGCCACCGGCAGCAACCTTGCCGCGAAGTTCAAGGAGATCGCCGACGAGCTCTCCAATCTGCGCATCGTCAGCTAATTCGCGATAACTCGATGCTGATGAATTTCCTCAAAGACCGGCGCGGCAACTATGCCTTGATGACGGCTATAGCCATGCTTCCGATCATGGGCGGGCTGGCGCTTGCGGTCGATTTCAGCGAGATGAACCGGCAGAAACAGGCGACCGTCAACGCGCTCGATGCAGCCGGCATCGCAACCGCTCGCCAGATCGTCAGCGGGGCGTCAGACGCCGCGCTCATGCTTTATGCCAAAGAGTTTTTCGAAGCCAATCTCGGGCCGGTCAATCCCGGTCACACCGTGCTCAATGTCGTGCTGCCCAACAACACGTCCGGCGGCGGAACGCTGAAACTCACCGCCACGCTGAATTACGAACCCTATTTCTTTCCGGTTTTCGCCACGCTGCTCGGCAAGACGCCGGAGGAAGCGGCGCAAGACATTTCCTTCGACGCACGCTCCGAAATCCGTCTCAAGAACACGCTCGAAGTGGCCCTGGTGCTGGACAATTCCGGTTCTATGAATGTCAACGGAACAGGTTCCGGCCTGAAGCGGATAGATCTCCTGAAGACGGCCGCAAAGCAACTGATCGACACGCTGGCGCTTGAGGCAGCAAAGATCAAACAGGTCGAAAAACCGGTTCAGTTCGCAATCGTGCCCTTCGCGGCGTCGGTCAATGTCGGCCCGCAAAATGCCGGCGCGCCGTGGATGGATGTCGAGGGCCTGTCGCCGGTGCATCACGAGAATTTCGACTGGTCGAGCCTGACCGACCCCGACAAGCGCGCCGAGAAGATGTCCGGCATCTGGCACAAGAAGGGGCCCGGCTGGGGCGACGAGGAAGGGCAGATGCTCAGTCGGTTTTCGCTCTACCGCGATATGAAGGTCGTCACCAGCCACGAACGGGTTGCTGGCAGCGAACGTGTTGTCTGCGACTCATATCGCGATAATCACACCTGCCGGCGCGATCACAAGGAGTACGACTACGTCGATTCCTATGGGCCGTTCGCGAGCTGGCAGGGATGCGTGGAAGCCCGCCCTCACCCATTCAACATCGATGACGAACCGCCCGCCGGCGGCACAGCCAATACCGGGATTGGCTTTGGCGACCCCGCCACCATGTTCGTGCCGATGTTTGCGCCCGATGAACCGGGCAATCACTGGAAGGTGACCCAGGACCCGGACGAACAATCACCCCAGACCTACAATGCCGCAAACAACTGGTGGAACGACGATCCTTCAAGCGCCACCGGCCAAACGCGGCAGCGCAACATGGCGAAGTATTTCATGGCCCGCGCGATCAACGCCCCGGTTCTCTCGACAGGCCGCGGCCCCAACTACAGCTGCACGACCTCTGCCATCACCCCGCTCACCGACGTGACCGTCGAAGCGGGTCTCACCTCGATCAAGGCCGCGATCGACTTGATGGCGCCCAATGGCGGCACCAACGTGCCCGAGGGCATGGCCTGGGGCTGGCGCGCCGTCTCCAGCGGCGAGCCGTTCACGCAAGGCCGGCCAGCCAGCGAACGCGGCAACGACAAGGTGGTCATCGTGCTGACCGACGGCGAGAACACCTATTACACGCCCGAGTCCCTCGGCTTCAGCGACCCGGCCAGTTCCAAGTCGATCTATTCTTCCTACGGCTATCTCAAGCCGGGCTACAACGGAACCTCGGTAGGGCGGCTGTTTTCGGGCACGAGCAGCGCCATCGGCCAGTTCGACTATTCCAACACCAATTACGGCAATGCGCTCAACGAGCAGATGAGCGCCTTGTGCGAAAACGCCAAGGCCGCCAATCTGCTGGTCATGACGGTCGCGCTCGACCTGAACAGCGGCAATGTCGCCCAGGCCAAGCAGATCGCGGCGCTCAAGAAATGCTCATCGGATTCGCGCTTCCGCAAGGATCCGCTCGACCCGACGAAACCCGACAAGCTGTTTTGGAACACCAACGGCGCGGATCTAGACGACACGTTCCGGAAAATCGCCGACGAACTCTCGAACCTGCGGATCGTAGGTTAGTCAGGCACAGTCTTCGACCGGTTCGAACCGTTCGGCTGGCGCAACCGTTGGCCGTCGCTGCCCCTGACTTGCGGGCGCGCGCGCCTCATAGTCGTCCCGCGCATGCCGGGGACGACTTCATGCCGGAGACTTCCGACCTCATCGCTTTCGGGCTGGTGGCGCTCGGCATGGTGCTGACGCCCGGCCCCAACATGATCTACCTTGTTTCACGGTCGCTGGCGCAGGGCCGGGTGGCGGGACTGATCTCGCTCGGCGGCGTCGCTCTCGGCTTCGTGTTCTACATCCTCTTTGCCGCCTTCGGCATAACGGCGCTGCTTCTGGCGGTCCCGTTCGCCTACGACGCCTTGCGCTATTGCGGCGCGCTTTACCTTCTCTGGCTGGCCTGGCAGGCGGTGCGTCCCGGTGGGATCTCGCCTTTTCAGGTCAGGCGGCTGGCCAAGGACAGCCCGCGAAAACTGTTCACGATGGGCCTCATGACCAACCTCCTCAATCCGAAGGTCGCGGTGATGTACCTCTCCTTGCTGCCGCAGTTCATCAGCCCGGAACAGGGCAACCTGCTTACCCAACTGCTGACGTTGGGCGCGATCCAGATCACCATCAGCGTGACCGTCAATGCGCTGATCGCCATCATGGCGGGATCGATCGCGGCCTTCCTCGCCGGCCGCCCGCTGTGGATGATTATCCAGCGCTGGCTGATGGGCACGGTGCTTGCCGGGCTGGCGCTTCGCATGGCGACCGAGGCGCAGCGTTAGAGCTGCGCCCTACATCGGCCTCCTGCCGCCGCCGTTCCGCGCATGCGTCTGGCTATCGCAATGCGTCGAGCGCCCGCAATTCCTCCTCGGCCGGCATCGGAGCGCCTGCGTCGATTGCCGCAAGATAGGCGTCGAGCGCCTCGGTCGACGAAGCCGGCGCGTAGCCGGAACTGTCCCCGGGGGCGACGACCGCGAAATTGACCTGCCAATCGCCATTCAAATGACAGGCGACCGAGATCACCGTCGAGCTGTCGGGCGAATCCACTTCGAATTCACGGCACAAATCCTGCGCGTCGTTGCGGAAGGTGCCGATCACGCGAAAGCGCTCCTCACTCCCGGCGAGATTGACTTGCGCGCCCGACACGACGGACGCAAGCGCTTGGCGAAGAGCCGGGCTGTTTATGCCGGCGACCAGCAATCCGCCTTCCCGGCCTGTTCGGTCAGCGGCCAGGTATCCGGCCAGCCCGCCGACGGCGACGGCGAGCGACGCCGCGATGGGCAACACCCAGTGCTGCCTCCAGGAGCGGTTTGCCGTGCGGCTGCCGAACGGGATCACCGATGACGCCTCCGGCCGCTCGCCGGCGCGCTTCGCCTCGATCATCCGTTGCACCGACGCCGCAAGCGTGAAAGGGACCGGCTCGTCGAGCAACGGCGTCAGCGTCGCGTGCGCTTGCACCCTCGTCTCGATGAACACAGCAAGTCGAGCGACCAGCGCATCGTCGCTTTCCAGCGCCTGCCCGACCTTCGCCGTCATCTCTGCATCGAGTTCGCCGTCGGCAAACCGCATCAGTATCTCGTCGGAAAAGTCGGTCATTACTCGGGCCTCTTGATACCGTCAGAACGTGCCGGGGCGGCCGATATTCCAGTGGTCAGCGAAAGATTCCGCCGTGCACGCGCAAGCCTGCTCATCACCGTCCCGATGGGAATAGCAAGGATGTCAGCTGTTTCCCGATAGGAAAATTCCTCAACGCAGACCAGCAGCAGCACTTCGCGCTGCTCGTCCGCGAGGTCCGCGATGGCCTGCGACACGCTCGTCAGCGTCAGCCGCGCCTCCATCTCCCGCTCGCCGGAAACACCCGCGATATCGTGGCGCTCGTCGATGTCTTCCTGATGGCCGGCTGTCTTGCGCTTGCGGATGTCGTCGATCCACAGATTGTGCAGAATGCGGAACATCCATGCATCGAAGCGCGTGCCTCTTTCGAAGTGCTGTTCGTTGGCGAGCGCGCGCTCGCAAGCCATCTGCACGAGGTCGTCCGCAATGTCGCGCGAGCCGCACAGCGAAATCGCGAATCGACGGAGATTTGGCAGGAAAGCGACAAGCTGGTCTTCCACGCGATCGGCCTTGCCGGTCATTTTTGGCCCGTTTCTTGTCGGCGCGGAATAAACCATTCTCACGCCCGTTCTTCGCGAGGCTAGCTTTCTTGCCTCCGAAGTCCAAGACTCTACTTTCATTAAAGCCGCCGGCGCCGGCGGAAACGCGGGACAGGAATGATGCAGGATAAACCATGGCTGCGATCCAAGGCGATGCTCCCCTTGTGGGTGGCAATCGCGCTGCTCGGCGGCCTGCCGTCGCAGACCCTGACCCCGCTTTACGAATTTGGACCAGCATCGGCTTTTGCCGATGATGATGACGGTGGCGGCGACGACGATGGCGATGATGGCGGCGACGATGACGATGGTGATGATGACGATTCCGGCAGGTCCGCCACTTCCGGACGTTCGGGCGGGATAAACCTGTTTCGCGGCCTCAGAGATCGCTTCGCACCGCGCGCTCAACGGCGCGCCGCCACCCGGCCACGTCAAGCAGCCCCGCCGCTCCCAATCCGGGCTTCAAACGAGATCGTCGCCGCCGGGCTAAGCCCGCTCGAGATCGACCAGCTTGCATCGACGGGTTTCACAATTATCGATCAGGTTGACATCGCGCTTCTCGGGACGGAAGTGGTCCGGCTGCGCATACCGGCCAATCTATCGCTGGAAACCGCACGCGCGCGCGTTGCTGCCGTCGATCTGGGATCGGTCGCCGATTTCAATCACTACTACCGCCCGGATCAGGAAAATGCCGCCGCATGCACCGGCCGTCACTGCCTTGCCGCCAGACTGGTCGGCTGGCCGGGGCGCGCCGGGGGCCTGCCGTCCGCCTGCGTCGGGAAAGTGACCATCGGCCTGGTCGACACCGCGATCAATCCGGAGCATGCGGCATTCGTCAAGGGTCAGGTCGAAGTCGTACGCATGTCCGGCGACGATTTGCCTGAATCCGGCCGTCAGCACGGCACGGCGGTGGCAGCCTTGCTGGTCGGTTCGGCCGAGAGCCAGACGCCCGGCCTCCTGCCCGGAGCCCGGCTTATCGCTGTCGACGCATTTCATCGCGGCGGGCGTCAGGACGATCGCTCGGATGTCTTCGATCTCATTCGCGCCGTCGATC
>JBGTLX010000528.1:0-4888 GCA_041743855.1 Rhizobiaceae bacterium
GGCGCGCCGGTTCCGGGCTCGATGACGGCCAGCGCGCCGTACCGGGCCGTGCGAATCAGGGTTTTTGCGAGACGGACGGAATCTGCGTCGGTCTCGCGAATGACTTTCGGCTTGTCGACGTCCACTCAGTCCTCCACGGCTACTTGGCCAGCGTGTTACCCCCAAGCCTAGGCGGTTATCGGCGTTCTCGCCAAATCGGCGTGGCTGACTTCACCGGCGAGCAGCGCCACTGACCCGGGCGTGATCTCGAGGGCCAGCAGCCGGTCGAGGTCGACCGGGCGCGGCATCGAAATCTGGCCGCGCGGGATATTCTTGAAGCCCAAAGGGCCATAGTAGGGCTCGTCGCCGACGAGGATCACCGCCGGCGCGCCGGCCTTTGCCGCCGCTTCCAGCGCTATTCGCACCAGCTTTCGGCCGATGCCGAGATTCTTGAAGGCGGGGCGCACCGCAAGCGGCCCAAGCAGCAGCGCGCGCCCATCGCCGGCCGCGATCCGGGTCAGCCGGACCGAGGCGATGACGGCCTCGCCATGCGTCGCGACAAAGGACAGGGCGCGCTCATGCGGGCCGCCTTCGCGGATCTTGTAGGCCGCGCGGGCGAAGCGGCCGGGGCCGAAGGCCTCGTCGTTGATGGCTTCGATTTCGGCGTCATGCGCCGGGGTTTCGGCCAGATAGGTCAAGTCGGCTGGGGTCATGGTCTTTGCAGTCCGGGATGCGAGGAAGGGTCGCTGCTCGGCGGCAGCATTCGCCGTTCAGCGCCCGATCGGGCGCGGGGCGTCCATTCGTCGTCGGTCGAACCGGATCTTTGCAAAGTCGCTCATCATGGGACGTTTCCGCTATCACCAATTTTTCGGCGCGTCCATTGCGCTTTTCTTGACGCTTTCAGCCGTTGACGGTCTGTTCAGGCCGAAATGTTCGGATTGCCGGCAGCCTTGCCCTACATGCGTTGACAAGCTGAGAAGGAAACGCGCTCATGGGCCTGCTGGTCGACGGCAAGTGGACGGACAAAGACACCTTGGCGTCGGGCGGCAAATTCGTGCGCGCCGATGCGAAATGGCGCGACTGGGTGACGCCGGACGGGAAGCCGCCCGCCGGCCGCAAGCGTGGTTTTTTCGCCAAGCCCGGCCGCTACCATCTCTATGTCTCGCTGGCCTGCCCGTGGGCGCACCGCACGCTGATTGTCCGCAAGCTGAAAAAGCTGGAAGGCATTGTCTCGGTGTCCATCGTGCATCATTTCATGGGCAAGCACGGCTGGACTTTCCTTGCCGAGGACGGGGCGACTGGCGACACGCTTTACGGCCTCGACTTCCTGCACCGGATCTACACCAAGGCCGATCCCGCTTTTTCGGGCCGGGTGACGGTGCCGGTGCTGTGGGACAAGCAGACGGAGACGATCGTTTCCAACGAATCCTCGGAAATCATCCGCATGCTGAACTCCGCCTTCGACGAGTGGGGCGACGCGTCGCTGGATTTCTATCCGGAGGAACTGCGCGGCGAGATCGACGCAATCAATGCGCTGGTCTATCCATCGATCAATAACGGCGTCTATCGCGCCGGTTTCGCCACGGAGCAGGGTGCCTACCAGGAAGCGTTCGACGAACTGTTCTCGGCGCTGGACAAGGTCGAGGACCGGCTGTCGCGGCAGCGCTATCTTGTCGGCAGCAGACTGACGGAGGCGGACTGGCGACTGTTCACGACGCTGGTCCGGTTCGATCCTGTGTATTTTGGGCACTTCAAATGCAATTTCCGGCGCATCGCCGACTATCCGAACCTGTCGAACTATCTGCGCGACCTCTATCAGGTTCCGGGCGTGGCCGAGACCGTCAGCCTGCACCACATCAAGTCGCATTATTACGGCAGCCACGAAAGCATCAACCCGACGCGGATCGTGCCGGCAGGGCCGGAGATCGACCACTCCGCGCCGCATGACCGGGAACGGTTCGCGGCGGCTTGACCTACCAATCCTGCGAAACCGGCTCGCCGCCGAAAATCTCTGCGATGCGGCGCAGCGTGCCAGGCGTCGTTCCGTCGGGCAGGCGGTCGAGCGCAAAGAAACCTGCTTCGGCGATCTCGCGATCGGGCAGTTTCGGCGCAGTCTGCGAAAACGCCTCGATCAGATAGACGGCGACATGGTCGCGGCGGCTCGCCTGACGGTTGAAGTGCAGCGATTTCAGCGCCATCGGCCCGGTCACCTGGATGTTGCCTTCCTCGGCCAGTTCGCGGTCCAGCGCTTGCTGCGCCGTCTCGCCGCGCTCGACCCCGCCGCCCGGAAAATACCAGCCCGGCACATAGGTGTGACGGATGAGAAAGACCGAATTCGTCGCCTTGTCGTAGATGACGCCGCGCACGCCGAGGGTCATCGGGCGGGCCATCAGGAAGTAGAGGTGGAAAAGCCTGCCGCGCAAGCCCGGCCAGCCGGTCTGGCGGAACGGATCGCCCGCCGCGATGTTTTGCGTCATGCGGGGCAAGTCAGTGTCACTTGAGCGTGATCCTGGCCGAAAACCGGTTTCCACTTCTCAAGGTCATGCCCTAGAAAGAGACGATGTTCAGGCTTGCCCATATTTCCGATCTCCATCTTGGCCCGCTGCCCGACGTAACCTATCGCCAACTCGCCTCGAAGCGGATGGTCGGCTACGTCAACTGGCAGCGCAACCGCCGCCGGCTGCTGCATGACGGGGTTGTCGGCTCCATCGTCACCGATATCAAGGCGCATGCGCCCGACCATCTGGCCGTCACCGGCGATCTCGTCAATCTCGCTCTCGACGGCGAAGTCGAACTGGCGCGGCTCTGGCTCGATGCGGTCGGCAAGCCGCACGATGTCTCGGTCGTGCCCGGCAACCACGACGCCTATGTTCCGGGCGCCTTCGACAAGGTGTGCCGCTCGTGGGGCGCCTATATGGCCGGCGACGGACTGGGCTCGCCGACCGACCGCAAGTCTTTCCCCTATATGCGCATCCGCGATCAGGTTGCGCTGATCGGCGTGACGACGGCGCGCGCCACCGCGCCCTTCATGGCCAACGGGTTTTTTCGCGAGGACCAGTCGCATCGGCTGGCTGCCCATCTGGACGAGGCCGCGCGGCAAAACCTGTTCCGGGTGGTGATGATCCATCATCCGCCGGTGCGCAACGCGGTCGCGCAGCACAAGAGGCTGTTTGGCATCGGCAATTTCCAGAAGGTGATCCGCCGCCACGGCGCGGAACTGGTCCTGCACGGCCATTCGCACGATCCGACGCTGAACTGGATCGGCGGCCCGAAAAAAACGTCAGTTCCGGTCGTCGGCGTCGCCGCCACCGGCCAGTCGGTGGGCGGCTCGCATGCCGCGGCCCAGTGGAATTTGATCGAGATTTCCGGCGAGCCGGGCGCGTGGGCTGTCCGGCTGACCCGGCGCGGATTGACCGGACCGACGATCCCGGTCGGCGACATATCGAGGACAAATCTCGCCGGCGATTCCGACGCCGTGGATGCAAAGTCGGTCGCGGCCGCAATCTAGTTTAGAACGGCAGTTGCATCGCGGTGAGCCGTTCCCAGAAAAAGCCGACCGACACCGCCAGCCCGACCAGCGCGCCCGCCGCGACCAGCCCGAAGCCGGCCAGAAACGACGTCCATTTGTCTTTCTCGTTTCTCAGCAAGGGTCCGTACGCCTCCGCCACTGCCGGCCGCGTCAGGCCGGGCATGGCGGGCTCGGTCAAGCCTTCCATGAGGTGCTGGCGCTCGACGACGCGCTCGGCGACGTAGCGGGTCACCTGATCGGCGATCGGCTTGATCGCCACATCCTCGGCGACAACGACGCGGCCGAGGCGGGTGTCGCGCAGGAAGCGGTAGGTGCGGCGGTCGCGCGCCATGGTCACATGGCTGACGGCGTCGATCCACAGGCGCGGCTGCAATCCCGACGAGATGGTGAAGTCGAACAGGTCGATGTCGGCGGGCACGTCCTCGAACACCGGCGCCATTTCGGCGGCCAGAAGATCGAGCCGCGTGCGGCTCGCCTCGCGCAGTTCCACGACGACGTCGTTGCGGTCGGCCGCCGCGTTCTTGACGTCGCGAATAGCGTCCGACAAACGCCGATCCGCGTCAATTGACCGAATGTTTTCGCCCGCTTCACTCATCGCACAAGACTCCAACTCCCAACCGCATGGTTAAGGAACTATGAACATACAAGTTCCGGCTGCGGACTCAAGCGCGGCGAATGGTGGAGCGAATGGCCGCCGTGACGGCCTTGCGCGCTTCCACTGGCAGCATGTGGCCGGCGCCTTCGATCGCCGTGAACGCAAAACCGGCGGGCAGGTTTTGCGATTGCGCGAACGGCAGCATGGGGTCGGCGGTCCCCCAGACCACCGCTACGGGCATGTTCAGGCCGGCGAGCGTTTCGCGCGGGATTTCGCCTTGCCCGTCGTCTTTCGTGATCGCTGCAACAACCTGCTCGAGCTTTTCGCGTTGACCGGCCACGCCGCGCACCGCCGCGACCGCGGCGACGTTCTTCGTCGGCATGGCGAAGTTAGGCCCCGACATCGCGTTCATGCAGGCGCGCAGGTCGTCGGTGTTTTCCGGCGCGGCGAACCTTCTCAGCAGGGCAGCATTGATCTGCGGACCGAAACCGCCGGGCGCCAGCAGCGTGAGCGAGGCAACCGTTTCGGGTGAGCGCAGCCCCATCATCGCGGCAATAGCGCCGCCCATGGAGAAGCCCGCGACGTGGACGCGCGAAAGGCCGCGCGCAAAAAGGTCGGCCAGCACCGCCTTGGCGGTCGCCGGAACCGAACCGGCGGCCGGGTGGCCGAGTGAGCGCCCATGCCCCGGCAGGTCGTAGGCCAGGACGAGGCCGTCGCGCGCCAGGTCCGGCTGGATATCGAACCATTCGCCGTGATCGCCGCCGAAACCGTGCAGCAGCGCGATA
>JBGTLX010000529.1:0-4485 GCA_041743855.1 Rhizobiaceae bacterium
ATCGGCTTTCTGCCGAAATGGCCAAGATCGTTGTATAGAGCCTCGGCACCCGTAATCACGAGGAACACGGCCGCGAGTGCCGCCAGGCCGATGGTGCGGTGCTCAAGAAGGAATTCCAAGGCGCATGCGGGGTTGATGGCCAACAGGACGGCCGGATTGGCCGCGACTTGTACTGCGCCGGCAGCGCCAATAATGATCAACCATACAGGGCACCTCGAAGAATGGTGCCATCGGACGTGGTTTGTCTGACGGGGCTGGTTTCTGAAGTTCATACCGATGCAGGCAAAGCACTCGGTTCGGCGCCCGTCGCCTCTCACGGGACGGTGCGCCTCACCTCCCGCTCATAGGGTAGCCATCCGCTCCAACGTCACGAGGCGGCGGATGTTGTAGGCGAGGTTGGCGAGGCCGATCTTCGCCTGCGCCCTGACCATTCCGATCGTGCGCACGATCCGGCCGCCCGGCGCGGTCTCCTGCGCCCCGAACACGTGCTCGATGCGAGCGCGGACCTTGCTCTTCTTTCGGTTGGCCGTTTCCTGCACCTGCGACAGCGGGCGATTGCGCCCTGCGCAGACATGGATGCGGCTCTTGAATCCGTGCGCCTTCAGCTTTGCCTCGGTCGCGGCCGACCGATAGGCGCTGTCGGCGTAGACCTCGACTGACGTATTGGTCTTGGTCAGCAGCGCATCCAATTTCCCGCTGTCATGGACCGAAGCATCGCTCACGCCGTAACGCCGGATCAGCTTGTACCGGGCGTCCGCGTTCACGTGGTTCTTGTAGCCGTAGAAACTCTTGCCGTGCTTCTTGGTCCAGCGCGCATCCTTGTCTTTTTGCCGGTTTTTGGCGGATTTCTTGGTCCACGCCTGCGGTGTTCGGCCAGCCTTCACCGCGTCGTTCTCTTCTTTGGTGTTGCGGTTCTTCGGCACCGGAACGATCGTGGCATCGACCATCTGGCCGCCACGCGCGATGTAGCCTTTGGCTTCAAGGTGGTGGCCGAAGCGCGCAAACAACGTCTCGATCAGTCCCGCTTTGGCGAGCCTCTCTCGGAACAGCCACAGCGTCGTGCCGTCGGGGACGCCGTCCTCCAACCCGAGCCCGAGAAACCGAGTGAACGATAGACGGTCGCGCACTTGGAACTCGACCTGCTCGTCAGACAGATTGTACAGCGACTGCAGCACGAGCATACGGAACATAACCATCGCGTCGATCGGCTTGCGGCCGGCGTTGCTCTTGCGTGCGTCCTCTCGCGTCAGTACCACGGCCTCGATATCCGCGCGAAAGCTCTCCCACGGCATCAGGGTACCGATCACCTCCAGCGGGTCGCCCTTGGCCGACAACGCCGCAAGCCGACGGTCCGCATCGAAGAACCCGAGTTGTCCCATCCCCGCCCCCTGCCGACTCATCCCGTCAGGCTGGAGACTCTCACGGGGCTAGGCCGACGGCTATTCTTCGAGGTGCCCTTGAGTTTGTTCTCCGAAGAATAGCCCCTGCGTTGCTGCGTCAGGTCGACGTGAAACGCGACATCGACAAGACCGGCCGCAGCAAGCTCCTCGAGAAGATCGCGTTTGGCGCGAATGCCGTTGGTAAAGAGCGTTGGTCGCAGACCCTTGGCTCGAACCCGTCGCACGATACCCACGAGTTCATCGCGCCTACGCAGCGTGGGGTCGCCGCCTGTTATCTGTACGTCTGTGTTCGGACCGTAGTGGTCGAATATCATGTCGACGCGACGAAAGACTTCCTGAAGCGGGAGATCTCGGACTGCTTGTGAGTTTTCAGACAGATAGCAGGCGGTGCAATCAAGATTGCACCGCTGAGTGATTTCCAAGGCGACGCAACCGATAGGCCACCGCCTGCCCATGAGCTGGCCGCCGGACCACTGTCCCGTCTCCACCATGCGGTTTCGGGCTTGCAATAGTGCCGAAATCTCACGGTTCGGCGACTCAGTGGGTTTTGTTTTGCGCACGAGTTGCGCACCCTTGTACCCACCTCCGCTCATCCTACCTCGGCTCCCGGCAACGCCGACGCGGCGTAGGTTCAACTGGTCAAGCAATTGCGATCATCGATGCGAAGCCTGCAAGGCCGCATTTGGCCGTTCAAGTCCGTAGATTGCACCGAGAACGGCTCCAAAAATGACGTGCAGAACGAACGTCATGACGGGTGCCATCATGCCCAAGTTCATGCCGAACATTCCCGCGCCGGCCATTGGCATCACCGCGATCATCATCAGCATCCATGCGCCGATACCGAACACAACGCCTCGTACCCAGTGGCTTTGCCCCGGCAGGCTCGGATCAAGCAACGCGAAAAGTCCACCCCAGACAACTGTGCCGACAACGAAATGCGCAATCCATCCCGCAATTGGTGTGGAAGTACCCATCATCTTCGTCAGCATGGCGATGACGTCCAGTTCCGGCATCAGACCCATCATCGTCTTCATCAACATCAGACCGGAGAGGACGGCGGTTGCGACGAAACCTGCGACCATACCCTTCAGCACATTTGCGCCCGTCATAGTGGCCTCCTTGGTTAGAGCTGCGCGGCATTCATATTAGGCTTCTCACGTCATCGCGCAAAAACACTTTCACACCGCGCCGGAGGCTCTCTCCGGCTCGGCAATAAGCCGTGCATCTATGGCTGGTTTCGTCTCCCACGAACAAAGGTTACACCGCCTCGTCGAAATAAAATTCGCCCGCTTGCCTCCCCTCATCGCAAAATGCCTGAACTCAACGGCGTCGTGGCAGTTGACGCAATACGAAGCCTGGCGGCAGAGGACCAATATGACGCGGCAGATGGGTGCTGATCTTTGTGTGATCGGGGCGGGTTCTGCAGGACTTTCGGTCGCTGCCATCGCCTCGCAGGTAGGTATTCGTGTTATGCTCATTGAACGTGACCGGATGGGTGGCGAATGCCTGAATACGGGATGTGTGCCTTCGAAGGCGTTGCTGGCGGCGGCGAAGGCAGCACATGGCGTGCGCTCGGCTGCCGCAATGGGTATCCAGGCTTCAGCGCGAGTCGACTTCCAACGCGTACACGCGTATGTGCGCTCGGCAATCGAGGCCATAGCGCCGCACGACTCTCAGGAGCGTTTTGAGAAGCTCGGTGTCGAAGTGGTCCGCGGCGATGCGCGATTTATTGATCGCAGGACGATTGCCGTTGACGGGAGGCAAATTCGAGCGCGCCGTTTCGTGATCGCCACAGGATCGGAGCCTTTTGTGCCCTCAATACTGGGCCTTGAGGGAGCCGGGTACTTCACAAACGAGAATATTTTCGACCAGGACGTTCTTCCTGAGCATCTGATCGTCCTCGGAGGCGGCCCGATCGGCGCTGAGATTGGGCAAGCCTACCGCCGCCTCGGCGCAGCCGTCACCATCCTTGAGCGCGACAAGGCGTTGCCCAAGGATGATGCAGAACTTGCTCGCCCGCTTCTGCAGCGCCTCAAAGATGAGGGCATCGAGATTCGAGAAGGCGCCGACGTCAGACAGATCGAACGTAACGGAGACGGCTTCGAGGTCACGGTGAAAGCCGAACAGGGCGAATCCAAAATTCGCGGAACCCACGTGCTGGTTGCCACGGGACGCAAGCCCAGGCTGGCCAGCCTCGAGCTGGCATCAGCGGGAATCGAGTACACCGACAAGGGCATCGTGGTCGATCGGCATCTGCAAACCACGGTGCGCGGTATCTACGCCGCCGGTGATGTGGTCGATGGACCGCACTTTACGCATGTGTGCTCCTACCACGCTGGGATCATCATCAAGAATGCGGTCTTCCACCTCCCCGCTTCGGTCGACTATCGGTCGCTACCGTGGGTGACCTATACAGATCCTGAGCTTGCCCAGGTCGGATCAACAGAGGACCAAGCGCGCAAGCAGCACGGCCCGAGCATACGCGTCGTTCGCATGCCCTTCGCCGCCAATGACCGCGCTGTGGTCGAGGGGCACGGTGATGGGATGCTCAAGGTGGTCGCCGATGCCGGCGGCCGAGTTTTGGGCGCCTCCATCCTCGGCGCCAATGCTGGGGAGCTTGCCCATCTCTGGGTCTTGGCGATCGAGCGAAAAATGAAACTCCGAGATATAGCCCAGATGATCGCGCCCTATCCGACGTGGGGCGAGCTCAACAAAGTCGCGGCTGCGGAGTTCTCGAGACCCTTGCTGACCAGCCGGCTCACAAGAACAGCGGCGCGTGTCCTGTCCTGGCTACCCTGAATAGAGGTGCAACATGACCGATCGACGGCAGCTCCTTCATGGCCAGACGGCACTTGTGACCGGAGCGAGCTCTGGCATTGGAGCGGCCACCGCTGTTGCGCTGGCGCGGGCCGGTGCCAAGGTCGGGATCAACTACAACGGCAGTGCAGAACGCGCCAGCGAGGTTGTTCGCCAAATCGAGGAGGCCGGGGGTCGGGCGATCGCAGTGAAGGCCAACGTATCGAAAAAGACCGACGTCGATGACATGCTATCCCGGTTCATCGAAGCCTTTGGCCGGCTCGATATC
>JBGTLX010000530.1:0-6236 GCA_041743855.1 Rhizobiaceae bacterium
GGGCACGACGGCCGGCGACGCCGCACTTCCTCCGCGCGTCCGGTCGTAGGCTTCGCCGAAGGCGGCGAGACTGGCCTTCACCCCGCGCCCGGACTCACAGATGGTCTCCTCGTAGGTTTCCCGGGCAAAGGGCAGCGCCCCCGACCTGGCCAGCGCGCCCAGAAGGCTGGCAGAGATCATCGAACCGTTGGCGACCGCGATCTTTTCCATGTCGAAGGCGATGAAACGCTTTGCGGCGGCCTCGGCCGTCTTATGCACTTTCTCGGAGGACGCCCTGCCGTCGCCGGGCTCGACCTTCTCTGAGACGGCGGCGATGCGATGCGACGAAGCGATCAGCGTCGTGCGCTCGGGCGTCACGAAACCGCGCAGAATGGCGCGGCCGGCCTCCATCAGTTCGGCCGCAATCAGAATGTCGACATCGCCTTGCGAGGGCGACAACGCGAAGACCGGCAGGCGGCCGATATCGCGGCACATCTCGACATAGTAGATCGTCGCGCCAGTGCGCTGGGCGACGCCCGCCACGGAGGTCGACTGGGCGACATAGCCGCTCTTCTCCGCGACATCGACGATCCAGTCGGCAAGCACGCCGCCGCCTTGGCCACCGACCGCCAGCACGGCAAGTTTTATGACGCCATCATCCGCGAACGGTCGTGATCCGGTGCGCAATGAGGGAACGTCAAGCATCGGCAAAACTCAGGCGGCGGCTTTCGCGCCGGCGCTGCAGGCGGCCGATCGTCGCCCGGCGAACGCCCTGCACGAAGCGATCCCACGGGCCGGGATTGTGGACGACATCGGCGCGGTAGAAGGACGGGCATAGCACTGCGGCATCCGCTACCTCGCCGCAATTGCCGCAGCCGACGCAGGTCTGGTCGATATGCGCCACCGGATCGTCGCGCAGCGGATCGTCGAGCGACTTCACCGAAAGCGAGGGGCAGCCGGAGAGCCGCATGCAGGCATGGTCGCCAGTGCAAATGTCCTCATCGACGCCGAATTTCGGTTTGACGATGCGCTCGCCCCCCTTGATCGCCGCGTCGGCCAGCGGCTTTTCTCGGCGCTGCCGGTTCAGCATGCATTCCGACGAGGCGATAATGACTTTCGGGCCCTTCGCCTTTGTGGTCAGCGCCTCGCGGAGCGTCGCCTGCATCTTGGGGACGTCGTAGGTGCGGTCGATGTGGCGCAGCCATTCGACGCCCATGCCTTTCACCGCCTTGGTGATCGGATGTTTTGTCGATTTGGAACGGTTGCTCGCCCGCGAGGACAGAATGTCCTGGCCACCGGTCGCGGCGGAATAGAAATTGTCGACGATAACGATAACGCCGTCATTCCTGTTGAACACAGCGTTGCCAATCGAGGAGGTCAGGCCGTTGTGCCAGAAACCGCCATCGCCGACGAAGGAGATCGAACGTCGTTTGGCATCCGGCGAATTGAACGCTGAGGCCGAGGCCGGACCCAGCCCGTAGCCCATGGTGGTAGCGCCGAGTTCAAAGGGCGGCATGATCGAGAACAGATGGCAGCCGATGTCGGACGCGATGTGGTGCTTTCCAAGCTCCTGCTCGACCAGCTTCGTGGCGGCAAAGATCGGCCGCTCGGGACAGCCGACGCAAAAACCGGGCGGCCTGGCAGGAACGACGCTGGTCAGGTCCGGAATGGCGTCGGCGTTGCCGCTTTTGTTCGGCGCCCGCACCTCGCTCGGCAGGATATGCGCTGCCTCGGCGCGCAGGAACGCGCCGATGCCGTCGAACATGACTTGTCCGGTGTATTCGCCGGCCATCGGCAGATGCTCCTTGCCGACGATCCGCGTACCGCGCGAGGCCTTGTGCAGCATGGAGCCGAAAGCCTGCTCGATGTAGTTTGGCTGACCTTCCTCCACGACCAGAACGGACGTCTTACCTTCGCAAAAACTCAGGAACTCCTCATCGACCAGCGGATAGACGGCATTAAGCACATAGAGCGGCACGTCGGTCTCGCCATAGCTGTCGGCAAGGCCCATGCGCTGCAGAGCGCGGATCACCGCATTGTACATGCCGCCCTGCAGGACGATGCCGAAATTCGCGTCCGCCGGACCGAAGAACTCGTTGATATGGTTGGATTTGATGAAATCCACAGCGGCCGGCCAGCGTTTCTGGATCTTCTCCTTCTCGTGCAGGAAGGAGGCCGGCGGCAGGACGATGCGGGCGGTGTCGCGGCGGGGCGAGTCGAGCGCCTCGCCGACCGTTATGGCTGGGCGCTTGTTGTCCTTGGCGATGAAATGGCCATGGACGTGGCAGCAGCGGATGCGCACGAGCAGCATCACCGGCGTGTTGGATCTCTCGGACAGCTCAAAACTGTCCTCCACTGCCTTGACGATTGACGGCAGGTTGGGACGCGGGTCGAGCAGCCAGACCTGGCTTTTCATGGCGAAGGCGTGGCTGCGCTCCTGCATAATGGAGGAGCCTTCGCCATAATCCTCGCCGACGACGATCAGCGCGCCGCCGGTGACGCCGCCCGACGCAAGGTTGGCCAGCGCGTCGGAGGCGACATTGGTGCCGACGGTGGATTTGAACGTGACGGCGCCACGGATCGGATAGTGCACCGAGGCCGCCAGCATGGCGGTTGCGGTGGCCTCGGATGCACTGGCCTCGTAATGCACGCCGAGTTCGCCCAAAATATCCTGCGCGTCGGCGAGCACGTCCATCAGATGGCTGATCGGCGCACCCTGATAGCCGCCGACATAGCCGACGCCGCATTGCAGCAGCGCCTTGGTGATGGCCAGAATGCCTTCGCCGGAAAACTCCTCGCCAGCCCCGAGCCGCAGCTTTTCCACTTCCTTGGCGAAGGACCGTTCAGCCATCACACTTGTCCATCTTTAAATCTCGTGCTTGCGGATGTTGCGCAGCATTTTCAGCAGCGTCGTGATCAGCGCCGAATACTCGGCGTCGCCGATGCCGTCGAACATGGTCTCGAACGCGTCGTGCATGGCTGGCCATGCGCGGTTGAACTCGGCGCGGCCCTCGTCGGTCAGAAACACTTTTCGGACGCGATTGTCGGTGTCGCCGGGCTCGCGCCGCACCAGGCTCTGCGCTTCCAGTGCATCCAGGGTGCGGGAGAGCGTCGACTGCTCGATCACGGTGTAGACCGAAAGGTCGTTGACCGCGACGCCATCGGAGACCGACAGCACCGCCAGCGTCCGCACCTGCGGGATGGTCATGCCCCGCTTGCGAAAATCGTCGCGCAAGGTCGCGTTGTAGCGGCCCATGATGCGGTTCATCAGATAGGGCGCGAATTGCTGCAGGCCGATCTGGCCCAGTGTCGAAATCCGCTGCGGCTTGTCGGGGACTTTCTGGTCCATCAGAGCCTCTGCGCCAGAAGAAAACCGGAGCCGCCGCCAAGGCCTGCTCCCGGATGGGTCGATGCGCCAATGTGATAGAGGTTTTTGACCGCGGTCTCGTGGTTGACGCTGGTCTTGAAGGGCCGCCACAGGAACGACTGGTCGATGGTCGACGAGCCGCCATAGGGGTCGCCGCCGACGAGGTTGATGTTAATGGTTTCAAGGTCGGCCGGCGAATAGGCTTTTCGCGCGATGACGCTCTCCGTGAACCCGTCGATGTGGCGGGCAAGGATCGACTCGGCGCGGTCGGCATAGGCTTCGCGCAGGTCGGCGGTCCATCTACCGTCGGCCGGAATGGCGAGTTGTCCGGCGGCGTCGCCCTTGATGCGGCGCGGCGCTTCCGGCAGTTGCAGCCAGAGTATCGCCTTGCCGGGCGGACAGCGCGACGGATCGAGCGCATGAGGCTGGCCGATGCAGATCGTCGGCGTTTCAGGCAGCATGCCGCGCGCCGCCTCGTTGCAGGCCTTGGACACGCCATCGAGGCCGGGTGTCAGATGCAGCAGCGCGACTGAGCCGAGTTCGACACTACGCCATGCCGGCGGCTTGTCCAGCGCATAGTGGATCTGGAAATTGCCCTTGCCATAGCGGTATCTTTTCGTCGCCTCGACGGCCGGTTTTGGCGCGTCGTTGCCGAGCAGCCGCTCGTAAAGCTGCGTCGGCGTGACCGAGCAGATGACACTCTTGCCGGCCGAGATCTCTTCGCCCGAGGCGAGCCGAACGCCGGACGCGCGGCCTCCCGTCTGGATGACTGCCGCGACATCGGCGCCTGCGCGGATTTCGCCGCCTCTTTCCCGGATCAGAGCTCCGAAGGCCGACAGCAGGTTTTGTGCGCCGCCCTTGACGATCGGCGCGCCGGCAGCCTCCAGCGCGAAAGCGATAACCTTGGCGATCTGGCCGGAAAAGGCGTCGTCGGGACCGAGGCCGGCATGCAGCACCCATGGCGCCCACAGCGCTCGCACGGTCTCGGATTGATATGCCCCTTCGAGCCAGCCGCGAGCGGGCGTCAGCGCCTCGCCGAGAAATGCCGCCAGCCCGCGCGGGCCACGGCGCCAGGTTTCGCCCGCGAGCAGCTTCAGTGTCGGAAAGGTCCACAATCCGCCGCCGAGCAGGCCGAACAGCAGGCCTGCGTTGCGCTCGATCTCACCGACATCGGCCGCATAAGCGTCGCCGTCGCCGGCGGCCAAGGCATTGAAGGCCGCAACGTTGGCGGCGCGGTCCATTCGGTGGATGACATGATCGCCGTCCGGCAGGAGGACGCCGGTCGGCGTGGCTGTGTTGCAGAATTCGAGGCCGTGGCGCGCCAGGTCCTTGCCAAGAGCGGCATAGGCCGGCGAAGTGACGAACAGCGCGAAGGTGGTCGCCATGACGTCATGGATGAAGCCGGGAGCGGTGATCTCCTCGGTGCGGATGCAGCCGCCGATGCGGTCGTTGCGCTCGAGCACCAGCACCTTTCCGCCCTTGCCGGCGAGCACCGCCGCGCAGACAAGTGCGTTGATGCCGCTGCCGACAATGACGTGATCGGGCGCGCTCACGGCGGCCTCCGGCGTTAGCCCCCCGGCACGAGCGCGAGCACGCGTGTCGGGCTGCCGGTGCCATGCTCGATCTTGAGCGGCGCGGCGATGATGATCGCGCCCTTCGGCGGCAGGCGATCGAGATTGCAGAGGCTGGCCAGCCCGTAGCGGTTGGCCTTGTGCATCAGCGTGTGCGCGGGGAATGGCGGCTGCATGCCGCCAGCCTGGCCGGCGTCGGTGCCGATCGTCTCGCTGCCCCAGCCGATCGCGCCGGTCGAGATGATGTATTCGATCGCCTCGGCCGTCGGTCCGGGCGTATGCGGACCGGTCGCGTCGGCATTGAGGAAGTCGGCTTCCGAGCCGTTCTTCTTGTACCAGTCGGTGCGCATCACCACCCATTCGCCCGGCTGAATCTTGCCGTTCCTGGCTTCCCACGCCTTGACGTGGTCCGGCGTGAGCAGGAAGTCGGCGTCAGCAGCGGCTTCCTTCGAGCAGTCGATGACATTGACCGGCGCGACAAAATTTTTGGCCGGGATCGTGTCGGTCGCCCCATCCTTATAGTCCTTTCCGGAAATCCAGTGGATCGGCGCATCGAAATGCGTGCCGGAATGCTCGCCGACCTTCAGCCAGTTCCACGCCCACCAAGGACCCTTGTCGTCATATTTGGAAATGGCATGGATTTCGATCTTCGGCGTATCGACCGCGAGTTCGGGCGGCAGCTTGAGCAGGGGCGTGTTGGGGCCGAGCACGGCGGCTAGATCCACGATCTCGATGCCACCCGAAAGTAGCTGGCTAGCGAGTTCGCCGAGGAGTTTCTGCGCGTCCATCCCGTCTCTCCCTCTTTTCCGGTGGCCGTTGGCCCACCCCAATATCCTACTAGACGAAAACATATGCATCTGCAATTATCTTTAAGCCTAAAGCAAAATGGGACGTGGCTTGAGCGACTTCGACGCCATACTTGTCGGTGCGGGCCACAACGCTCTCGCATGCGCGACGCATTTGGCGCTGAATGGCTGGAAAGTAGCGGTTTTCGAGCGCAACGAGACGATCGGCGGCGCTGTCCAGACACGCGAACTCACGCTTCCGGATTTCCGCCACGATTTCGGCGCGATGAATTGCAGCCTGTTCGCCGGCTCGGCCTTCCACAAGAAATATGCAAATGAATTGAAAACTCACGGTCTGGAATTTTTGGCCGTCGCCGACTGCTTTGCCAGCGCCTTCCCGGACGGACGCTGGTTCGGCGTCTCCACGGACATCGAAAAGACCGCCGCGCGGCTGGCGGCCTTCTCGCCCGCCGATGCCGAGACATGGCGCGGGCTGGTCAAGGCGTTTCCGGCGGAAGCGGAGCATCTGTTCCG
>JBGTLX010000531.1:0-2520 GCA_041743855.1 Rhizobiaceae bacterium
GGTCGCAATGCCCGAGCCCATCAGTCCGGCCCCGATGACGCCGATGATGCGCACCGGACGCGGCGCGATGCCCTCGATGCCAGCCACCTTGGCTGCCGCGCGCTCGGCGAAAAAGATGTGGCGCAGCGCTTTCGCCTGGTCGGAATCGCGCAGCCGCAAAAAGGTCGCGCGCTCCTCCGCCAGCCCGTCGGCGAAGGACATTTCCCCCGCCATTCGGACAAGGCGTACGGCCTCGCCCGGCGCGTCCTGACCGCGCGCTCTCGCCAGGATTTTCGCGGTCGCCTTGTCGAAGGCGTCAGGTTTGAACTCCGGCACCGGCAGATCGCCCGTGCGCCGCAATGTGCCGCCGGCGAGTCGTCGCGCGGCCGTTATCGATTCCTCGATCAGGCCATCCTCGACGACGCTGTCGACGATGCCGAGTGACAGCGCTTCGACAACTAATACGATCCGACCGCTGGCGATCATCTCGGCCGCCACCACAGGTCCTGTCAGCCTTGGCAGGCGCTGCGTTCCACCGGCCCCCGGCACGATGCCGAGTTTTACCTCGGGCAAGCCAATCTTGGCCGAAGCCGAGGCGATGCGAAAATGGCAGGCGAGCGCGATCTCGCAGCCGCCGCCAAGTGCCGCGCCGTTGATTGCCGCGACGACAGGTTTTTCGCTTGCCTCGATCAGCGCCAGCACCTGCGGCAGGGTCGGCTCCGCCGAGGGCGCACCAAACTCCTTGATGTCGGCTCCGCCGACGAAATTGCGCCCGGCCCCGGTGATGACGACGGCACGGATGTCATCGGTTTTGGCGGCATGGCGCATCGCTTCGAAGAGGCCGGCCCGGACCGGAGCGGAGGTGGCGTTGACCGGCGGGTTGTCGATCGTCACCACCAGAACGCCGTCCGTGGCCTGTCCTGAAACAGTCTCTGAAAACTGGTTCATTTGGCCTCCGAAGCGGCAGTTGCGTACATCAATCCGGAACCACGGCGGTGGCCTGGATTTCCACCTTGGCGCGATCCTCGATCAGCGCCAACACCTGCATGGCGGCCATGGCCGGAAAATGCCGCCCGATTACGGCGCGGTAGGCCTCGCCGATGCCCTTGAGGTTGGCCAGATACTCGGCCTTGTCAGTAAAATACCAGGTCATCGAGGTGATGTGCCGGGGTTCGGCGTCGGCCTCCGCCAGGACAGCCACCACATTGGCAAGCGTCTGCCGCACCTGGCCGGCGAAATCGTCGGTTTCGAACCGGCATTGCGCGTTCCAGCCGATCTGGCCGCCGACGAACACCAGCCGGCCGCGCGCGGCTATGCCGTTGGCGTAGCCGACCGGCTTCGCCCAGCCTTCGGGCTGCAGGATGGTATGCATACAACTTCTCCAAAATTCTAAAGCTCGGTCCGCACTTTCCACAGTTCGGGAAACAGTTCGACTTCCAGCATCTTGCGCAGATAGGAGACGCCGGCCGTGCCGCCCGTTCCGCGCTTTAGTCCGATGATCCGCTCCACCGTGGTGACATGGTTGAAGCGCCAGCGGCGGAAATAATCCTCGAAATCCACCAGCTTCTCGGCCAGTTCGTAGAGCATCCAGTACTCTTCCGGCGCTGCGTAGACGATCTTCCACGCCGCCAGCACCTGCGGGTTCTCGCCGCGCGTCTCGCGCCAGTCATTTCGCTGCGCATCCTCGCCGACATCAAAACCGTTGCGGGCAAGCAGCAGCAGCGCTTCGTCGTAGAGGCTGGGCTCGGCAAGGATGTTTTCCAGCTTTTCCATCACGTCCGCGTGGTGGGCGTGCGGGCGCAGCATTGCGAGGTTGCGGTTGCCGGCCAAAAATTCGATGGCGCGGTACTGGTAGGACTGGAAGCCCGACGATTGGCCAAGTGCGTCTCGGAACTCCGTGTATTCGCTGGGAGTCATGGTCCTGAGCACGTCCCACGCGCCGGTGAGCTGTTCGAAAATCCGCGCGACCCGGCTCAGCATCTTGAAGGCCGGCTGCAACCGGTCCGCACGGATCGCACGGATGGTCGCGCGGATCTCGTGGATTGCCAGCTTCATCCACAATTCGGAGGTCTGGTGCTGGATGATGAACAGCAACTCGTCATGGGCGCCCGACAGAGGTTTTTGGGCGTCGAGCACGTGTTCGAGGTCGAGATAGTCGCCATAGGACATGCGCTCCTTGAACGACATCTGTGCGCCTTCGGCTGCCGGGTCGTAAGTTTTTTCGCTCATGTCACGAGCGCCTTTCGGCGATAGTTTTCGGTGTCCCAGAGCTGGTTGGTCATGATGTCTTCGAGGATGTCGACCGCGCCGCGCACCTCGGCCTCGCCGATATAGAGCGGCGTGAAGCCGAAA
This sequence comes from Rhizobiaceae bacterium, assembly GCA_041743855.1. Lineage (GTDB taxonomy): Bacteria > Pseudomonadota > Alphaproteobacteria > Rhizobiales > Rhizobiaceae > JBGTLX01. The sequence goes on from JBGTLX010000531.1 coordinate 2,332, forward strand.
CGGATCGCGTCGGGGGCGCGGAAATCGCCGATCACGCTACGCGCGATCAGCGCCTGCATGATGGCGTAGCCGTTCTCGTGGCGAAACGAAACCTGGCTGCCGCGCCGTCTTCCGTCCCGTGGTGCTGCCAGCGTCAGCTCCGGGCAACGCGCCTCGACTTCCGCGATGAACAGTTCGGCGAGCGCGATC
>JBGTLX010000532.1:0-3169 GCA_041743855.1 Rhizobiaceae bacterium
TACGGCCTTCGCCGAATCCCTCGACCTTGCCGCAATCCTGCTCCGGCAGAACGCGGCAAACTGTCTGGAATATGGTCTAATGTCCGTCCGCCGTCTCGCAGAAGCGTCCGTGCAGCCCGCCCAGTTCGCCTTTAACCGGGCGAATACCGCTTGGGCCAAGCAGACGCTCAAGAAATACCCCAAGGGGCGCGAGCAATCGGCTGTGATCCCGCTGATGATGCGCGCGCAGGAGCAGGAGGGCTGGGTCACCAAGCCGGCCATCGAGGCGATCGCCGACTTGCTCGGCATGCCCTATATCCGCGCGCTGGAAGTCGCCACTTTTTACACGCAATTCCAGCTGAAGCCGGTTGGCAGCAAAGCCCATGTGCAGGTCTGCGGCACTACGCCCTGCATGCTGCGCGGCTCGGAAGCGCTGATGGATGTCTGCCGTTCGAAAATCCATCACGAGCAGTTCCACACCAACGCCAAGGGAACCTTGTCGTGGGAGGAAGTCGAGTGCCTGGGCGCGTGCGTGAACGCGCCGATGGTGATGATCTTCAGGGACGCCTATGAGGATCTGACGCCGGAGCGGCTCGGCGAGATTATCGACCAGTTCGGCGCGGGCAAGGGCGCGGAGGTGCCGGTGGGGCCGCAGAACGGCCGCATCGTTTCCGCGCCATTGTCGGGACTGACATCCCTCAAGGACGAAATGCCGTTGCTGAAATCGAACCGCGGCCCAGAGGCGAAGGCAGCGAAGGCAGCCCCGGCCGTCATGGCGGGAGCTTCGGTTCCGCCGTCGAAAGCCGCCAAACCGGAAACCTTCGCGGAAGAGACCAACGGCGCGGTGAAGTCGCCGTCTCCGGTCAAGGCGTCCGCCAAGGCGGAGGCCGCTACCAGCGCTCCGCCGCCGTCGCACGATCCGGTTGCCGCCAACGCGGCTGAGCCAGTGGTTGAGGCGGTCAGGAAGCAACGCAAGGGGCCTGTCGCGAACACGCAATCCGAGGCTTCGTTCAAATCGCCCGAATTGCTGCGCGGCGAACCGATCGGCCCGGCCGGCAAGCGCACCGGAGGGGTTGCTCCGGAGGGCGTGCCGGGACCCGAAGGCGGTAACATTGACGACAAGGGCAAGGTGCTCGAAAAACGCGAGCCACAGCGCAAGACCGGCGAGAGCGGCGACACATGATGCTTCAGGACAAGGACCGAATCTTCACCAATATCTACGGCATGTTCGACCGTTCGCTGAAGGGAGCGATGGCGCGCGGGGCGTGGGACGACACCGCCGGCATCGTCAACAAGGGCCGCGACTGGATCGTCAACGAGATGAAGGCGTCCGGCCTGCGCGGGCGCGGCGGGGCAGGCTTCCCGACCGGCCTGAAATGGTCGTTCATGCCCAAGACCAGCGACGGGCGGCCGTCCTATCTGGTCGTCAACGCCGACGAATCGGAGCCTGGCACCTGCAAGGACCGCGACATCCTGCGCCACGATCCGCACACGCTGGTCGAAGGCTGCCTGATCGCCGGTTTCGCCATGGGCGCGATCGCCGCCTACATCTATGTGCGCGGCGAATTCATCCGCGAGCGCGAAGCGCTGCAACTGGCCATCGACGAGGCCTAGGCGGCAAAACTGATCGGCAAGAACAACATCAACGGCTATGATTTCGAGATCTACGTCCATCACGGCGCCGGCGCTTATATCTGCGGTGAGGAGACGGCGCTGCTCGAAAGCCTCGAGGGCAAGAAGGGCCAGCCGCGCCTCAAGCCGCCCTTCCCGGCCAATGTCGGGCTCTATGGCTGCCCGACGACCGTGAACAACGTCGAGTCCATCGCGGTCGCCCCGACAATTCTCAGGCGCGGCGCGTCGTGGTTTTCGTCCTTCGGACGACCCAACAATGTCGGGACAAAACTGTTCTGCATCTCCGGGCACGTCAACAATCCGTGCACGGTCGAAGAGGCCATGTCGATCCCGTTCCGCGAACTGATCGACCGGCATTGCGGCGGCATGCGCGGCGGCTGGGACAATCTGCTGGCCGTGATCCCCGGCGGCGCGTCGGTGCCGCTGGTGCCGGCCGAACAGATCATGGACGCGCCGATGGATTTCGACGCGCTGCGCGACCTGAAATCCGGTCTCGGCACGGCGGCTGTCATCGTCATGGACAAGTCCACCGATATCGTGAAGGCGATTGCGCGGCTCTCCTACTTCTACAAGCACGAGAGCTGCGGCCAGTGCACGCCCTGCCGCGAGGGCACCGGCTGGATGTGGCGGGTGATGGAGCGGCTGGTGCGGGGCGAGGCCCAAAAACGCGAGATCGATATGCTGCTCGACGTGACCAAGCAGGTGGAAGGCCACACGATCTGCGCGCTGGGCGACGCGGCGGCCTGGCCGATCCAGGGTTTGATCCGGCACTTCCGGCCCGAGATCGAGCGGCGCATCGACGAGTTCACCCGGAACGCCCACCGCGCCGAGTCGGTGCTGGTCGCGGCGGAGTAGGGAGGCAAAAGGTGGCAGACGAGCCGGACAATCTGGTGCTTAAGATGCTGCGCGAAATGCGTGAGGTGCTGCAGGAGGTTCGCGGTAAGGTGTTCGAGCATGATGGCCGTTTTGACGAAATCAGAAAGACGATCGAAGACTGGACGGAAACTACCGCGACCGGCGTTGGTTTTGCAGCGCATGCGAACATTCGCACCGATGCGCTGGAGAAGGAAATTGCCGAACTCAAGCGCCGTATTGACCGACTCGAACGGTCGCATTGATAAAGTTGAACGGCGCTAAGTCGCCGAGGGCATGCAATGGCTAAACTGAAAGTCGACGGCAGGGAAATCACGGTTCCCGACCACTACACGCTGTTGCAGGCGGCGGAGGAGGCGGGCGCGGAAGTGCCGCGCTTCTGCTTCCACGAGCGGCTGTCGATCGCCGGCAATTGCCGCATGTGCCTGGTCGAGGTGAAGGGCGGACCGCCCAAGCCGGCCGCGTCCTGCGCCATGGGCGTGCGCGATCTGCGCCCTGGCCCGAACGGCGAGACGCCCGAAATTTTTACCAACACGCCGATGGTCAAGAAGGCCCGCGAAGGCGTCATGGAATTCCTGCTGATCAACCATCCGCTCGACTGCCCGATCTGCGATCAGGGCGGCGAATGCGACCTGCAGGACCAGGCGATGGCTTTTGGGGTGGATTCGTCGCGCTACAAGGAAAA
>JBGTLX010000533.1:0-4918 GCA_041743855.1 Rhizobiaceae bacterium
GCGCCGGAAAGTCCGCCCGGCGTGTCCGCAGGTCCGTCAATGGCCGGCTCAAATGTGCTGTCGAGTTCCATTCGGCGGCTTCTAGCCTCTTTCAGTGGCGAAAAACAGGCGATTCTTAGCTGGGCTCAGGCGAGGGTCGGCAAGCGCCTTCCGCATCATCCCACGCACAAGGCGCTCGACGTGGCGCGCCATCTCCTTGCGGTCGGTGCCGGCGGAGAATTCGAGCGGTTCGCCGAAATGCAGCTCCACGTCGATCGCGCCCTCCCGCAGCAGGCCGGCGAGATGCGGGACAAGCTCCTGATCGCCGATCCACGCGCCGAGCACCCGGTGCCGGCGGCCCATCGGGACGCCATGGATGCGCGTATAGGCGATGGCGAGCGGCTGGATGTAGACCGCGCCGACGCCTCCGGCGATGGTTTTTGCCGCCGCGCCGAACAGCGTGCTCTTGAACGGCAGCAGCCTGTTGCCGTCGCCGGTCGAGCCTTCGGGGAACAACACCATCGGGCGGTCTTCCGACAGCCGGGACGCGATCTGGTTCGCCTGGTCGCCGGATTTGCGCCGGTTGTCGCGCTCCACATAGACCGGGCGCTGAAGCCGCGACAGCCGGCCGATGACGGGCCAGCCGGCAAGCTCCGATTTGGCGATGAAGGAAATGTCGAACAAAGCGGCGAGGATTTCGATGTCGGTCCAGGAAATGTGGTTCGAGGCGATCAGCAAAGGCCGGTTGCGGCTCATCGTTCCGGTGACGTGCACGCGAAAGCCCATCGCCTTGACGTTGAGTCGGTGCCAAAGCCCGCGAAACAGGTTTTCCTCGAACCAGCCGGTCTTCATCGCCAGCATTTGCAGCGGGACCAGCACAAGCGTCACGAGAGCGACGCACAGTAAAACGCCGATCATTCGCATCCAGCCGATCATCGAAGATCACGGCGCATGACCAGCGCGCCGGCAGCATTGTCGCCGGACTGGAAATAACGCGGACGCTTGCCGACCTGGATGAAGCCAAGACGCCGGTAGAGCGCGATTGCTGCGGCGTTGGTCTCGTCGACCTCCAGAAACAGCGCCTCCGCCCGTTCGGCATGAAGCTGACGCAGCACGGCGTCCATCAATTGCCAGCCAAGCCCCTGACGGCGGTGCGTCCTGGCTACTGCCACGGTGAGGATCTCGCCTTCCCCCGCGGCAAGGCGGGCCAGCACGAAGCCGACCGGAGCTTCCCGTCCATGGCCGGTCAGGCGGGCGGCGTAGCCGAACACGGCGTCCTGCGAAAGCAGAGACGCAAATTCGTCGTCGGTCCATGGCCGCGCGAAATCCTCCTGATGCAGGGCCGAGATGGCTGGGCTGTCGTTCTCGCGCAGCGTTTCCAGATAGTAATCGCGAACACGGCGCGGCCAGAGCGGGATTCGCATCACGCCCCCCGACGCGGCAGCACGAAGCCGGCCTGCGGTTTGGCGTCGGCTTGACGGAGATAAAGCGGCCTGGGCTTCTCCGCAACGCCGCCTTTGGCGGCCGCTAGCCTTGCATAGATGGCGATTTCGGCGGTGGCTGCCGTCGAGCCGACCCGGACATGCCGAGATGCCGCCGCCGCGATCCTGTTTGCCGCCGAGCCCACAAGCACTGGTTCGAAAACCTCCGACCACTCGATCGCATTCTGCAACGTGATGATTGCGGGCTCGTTAATCGGCATTCCCGCCGCATCGTAGATCGCCGCATGGATTTCGTCGCGGCCCGCGTCGAACGCGCTCATGACGGTAACCGCGCCGAACTCATCGCGGGCAGCAGAGGCAACGGCTTCAAGCGAGGTGACGCCGATGGAAGGTATTCCCAGCGCCAGAGCAAAGCCGCGTGCAGCCGAAACGCCGACGCGCACACCGGTGAACGAGCCCGGCCCGATCGAAACGCCGATTGCGCCGAGATCGGAAAATGCGAGTTTGCTTTCAGCCAGCGCGCGTTCGACGACCGACATCAGATGCTCGGCGTGACCCTTGCCGATATCCAACACGGCGCGGCCGAGTTCAGCGCTACGTTCGGTGTCGTAAACGCAGGCGGCGCAGAGCGTCGAGGCGGTGTCGATGGCGAGGAGCTTCATGATGCCGCGCTTTACCCTTCCCCTTGCGGGGAGGGTCGACGAGCCGACGAAGCGAAAGCGAAGTTCGCGAGGCGGGGTGGGGATGGCGACGACATGCTCAACCTCTGGAAACCTAGCTTTCTTTTCCACCCCCACCCGGTTCGATCGCTTTTGCAGCGCAAAGCTCTCTCGCCGACCCTGCCCGCAAGGAGGAGGGTAAGATTCAGCTTCACCCCTCCCGATCCCGAGCCTTCCACTCCAGCCGCCGCGCGTGGAGCAGCGGTTCGGTGTAGCCGCTGGGCTGATCGCGCCCCTTCAAGACGAGGTCGCAGGCAGCCAGAAAGGCGATGGAATTCTCGAAGTCGGGCGCCATCGGCCGATAGAGCGGGTCGCCGGAGTTCTGCCGGTCGACCGTCGCCGCCATGCGCTTCATTGTTTCCATCACCTGATCGCGCGTGGCGACGCCATGATGCAGCCAATTGGCGATGTGCTGCGAGGAAATGCGCAATGTCGCGCGGTCTTCCATCAGACCGACATCGTCGATGTCCGGCACCTTCGAGCAGCCGACGCCCTGGTCGATCCAGCGCACGACATAGCCCAGAATGCCCTGCGCATTGTTGTCGAGTTCGTGCTGGATGTCCTGCAGCGTCCAGTTGGGCCGCGCTGCGACGGGCACCGACAGAATATCGTCCAGCCTAGCCTTGGGGCGGCTTTTCAGCGACTCCTGCACCGCCTTCACATCGACCTTGTGATAGTGGGTGGCGTGCAGCGTGGCGGCGGTGGGCGACGGGACCCAGGCGGTGTTGGCGCCGGCTTTCGGGTGGGCGATCTTGTGGTCCAGCATCGCCGCCATCAAATTGGGCATCGCCCACATGCCCTTGCCGATCTGCGCGCGGCCGAAAAGCCCGCATTCGAGGCCGACATCGACGTTCCAGGCTTCGTAAGCGGAAATCCACACGGCTTGTTTCATGTCGCCCTTGCGGATCATGGGGCCGGCCTCCATCGAGGTGTGAATTTCGTCGCCGGTGCGATCGAGAAAGCCGGTGTTGATGAAGACGACGCGCTCTTTCGCCGCGCGGATGCATTCCTTCAGATTGACCGTGGTGCGACGCTCCTCGTCCATGATGCCCATCTTGATCGTGTTCCTGGCCATGCCGAGCATGTCCTCGACGCGGGAAAATAGCTCGACGGCGAAGGCCACCTCTTCGGGGCCGTGCATCTTGGGCTTGACGATGTAGATCGAGCCCGCGCGCGAGTTCATCCGCCTGCCGTTCGGCCCGATGTCGTGGAGCGCGATCAGAGCGGTCATCGCCGCGTCCATGATTCCTTCCGGAACTTCATCGCCCTCCCGGTCGAGGATCGCCGGATTGGTCATAAGGTGACCGACATTGCGCACCAGCATCAGCGAGCGGCAGGGCAGCGAAAGGATCGATCCGTCGGGAGCGCGATAGTCCAGATCGGGATTGAGCTTTCTGGTGAAGGTCGTGCCGCCCTTGGCGACTTCCTCGGTCAGATCGCCCTTCATCAGCCCGAGCCAGTTGCGATAGGCCAAGACCTTGTCCTCGGCGTCGACGGCGGCGATCGAATCTTCGAAATCCATAATCGTGGTGAGGGCAGACTCCAGCCGGACATCGGAAATATGCGCCGGGTCCGACTTGCCGATCGGGGTATCGACGTCGAACAGGATTTCGATGTGGATGCCGTTGTTGATCAGGAAAATGCTATTCGGAGCGTCATTGGTCCCGAGATAGCCGGCGAACTGACCGGGATCCTTCAGCGACGGTTCCTGAAGCATGGGCGACCCGTCGCCGGTCGAACGCGAGACGGCGCTGCCCGCCTCGAATACCAGTGCGCCGTCCGCCACCCTGATCGAGCTTATGTCGCGCCAGCTTGCTGCATCGATCGGGGCGCTGGCGTCGAGAAATTCCCGCGCCCAAGCGATTACTTTGTCCCCGCGCACGGAGTTGTAGTTTTGGCCCTTTTCGGCTCCGCCGTCTTCGGGAATCGCGTCGGTTCCGTAAAGCGCATCGTAGAGCGAACCCCAGCGCGCATTGGCGGCGTTGAGCGCATAGCGCGCGTTCATGACCGGGACCACCAACTGCGGGCCGGCCAGTTCGGCGATTTCCGGATCGACGTTTTGCGTCGCCACCGTAAAGGCCGGACCTTCCGGCACGATATAGCCTATCTCCGTCAGAAACGCCTTGTAAGCTTCAATATCGGCGGGCGCGCCATTGTCGCGGTGCCAGCGGTCGATCTGTTCCTGAAGCTCCTCGCGTTTGCGCAACAGAGCGCGATTCTTTGGCGCGAGATCGTTAACGATCGCGGCAAAGGCCGGCCAGAAGGCATCCGCCCCAATGCCCGTTCCGGGCAGCGCTTCAGCGACAAAGTCATAGAGCTCGCGAGCGATCTGCAAACCGGCCATTTCAAGGCGATCCGTCATGAATCTTTTCTCCAGAGGCGGCGTCCAGCCGGTCGATCCGGCCTTTGACCATGTAGGGCGGAGAGGGTCAATTCGCCCTAAGTTCCACGTACAACTTGTAACGGAGTATACCGCAGTCGCCGACTGCGTGGATAAAGCGCGGCCGATCAAGCCGCTATGCGCGGGCGGCCGGAGGCGACGGCGACCAGCCGCGCCTCGATGAACATGCGCGAGCCTTCGACGGTGGAGGTCGTCAGATCGCTCGACACCTCGATTTCGGCGCTGTCCGTTCCCGCCGCCCTCGCGCTGGCGGCCGCAATAGTGCGGATATCGGTTTCGGCAGCGGCCAGCGCGTCGGCCTCCTTGCGAAAGTCGCGCACGGTTTGCCCCGAGGTGACCCGAAAAACGCCCTCGACTGGCTGGGTGACGCTGGCTTC
>JBGTLX010000534.1:0-1658 GCA_041743855.1 Rhizobiaceae bacterium
CGACAACGGCTCGGGCATGCACGTCCACCAGTCGATCTGGAAGAACGGCAAGCCGACCTTCGCCGGCAACGAATATTCCGGCCTGTCGGAATCCTGCCTGTTCTATATCGGCGGCATCATCAAGCACGCCAAGGCGATCAACGCCTTCACCAACCCGCTGACCAACTCCTACAAGCGGCTGGTGCCGGGCTATGAGGCGCCGGTGCTGCTCGCCTATTCGGCGCGCAACCGTTCGGCCTCCTGCCGCATCCCGTTCGGCAACTCGCCGAAATCGAAGCGCGTCGAGGTCCGCTTCCCCGATCCGGGCGCGAACCCCTATCTCGCTTTCGCGGCGATGCTGATGGCCGGCCTCGACGGCATCAAGAACAAGATCCACCCCGGCCAGCCAATGGACAAGGATCTCTACGACCTGCCGCCGAAAGAACTGAAGAAGATCCCGACCGTCTGCGGATCGCTGCGCGAGGCCCTCCAGAGCCTCGACAAGGACCGCGGCTTCCTGAAGGCCGGCGGCGTCTTCGACGACGACCAGATCGACAGCTATATCGAGCTGAAGATGGCCGAGGTCATGCGCTTCGAGATGACCCCGCATCCGGTCGAATACGACATGTACTATTCGGTGTAAGCGAAAGCGTTTTCGGAAACAGAAAGCCCTGGCGGAAACGCCGGGGTTTTTCGCTGCCTCCAGATTTCTAGTTTTCGTGTGGAGGCCGGCCGACGAGGTCTTCGACCAAGGCTTCAGCAGCCGCGCATTCGATAAATTCCTCATGCGCGCGCAAGAGATTCATTCGCAAGAAATTGAAGATGTAGTCGTAATCGTGGGTCACGATGTCGCCGTGCATCGGCAACGCCTTGAAAACGGAGCGCGCCAATGGTTCCGGCATCGTCCGCACCGGCCGTGGCGGACCGGCCTGGGTTGCGTCGAGACGATCTCGCACCATTTGCCTGGCATCGCTCCAAAATTCCGGTGGCGCGCCTTCCGGAATCGGATACCGCGCAAACACGGCTCCCGCGACGCTTTCCAGCGCTCCCGGCAGCCTGCGCTGTCTCAGGCCCGCCGGCTCGCGCAGATTCGCTTCGACCATTTCCGCGATCATGCCGAAAGCCGGCGGATAGCTCATCCAGCGGGACTTGGCCAACGCCTGCTGGAACTCGGCCTCGGTGAACAGCTTTTGCCAATAGATGCCGGCCCGGACGCGGCAGAATTCGACGACGCATTTCTGCGCAAGAAACGCGGCGCGCGAATCCATGAAGTCGCCGAGCGCTTCAGCGTGCCGGATCGGCTCGGCCTTCTTGAACAGGCTCGCTACGACAGAGTCGAATATTCCCAATGCGCAAGTCTCCCTGGATCGTGTCGGACCCTAATCCTTCGCGTCCAGCTGCGCCACCATTCCGAGACATCGGCGACCGATTCTAAAGTTGTATCAACAGCGGCCCCGACAAATGTTACCAAGCGGAGCCATCGAGTCCGTGGGGCAACGACTCACGCTTCGCGATGTTTCACACCTTGGGACCGTTCAGGTTCCCTGGACGGGAAGGAAACAGGGCTGGGGACGGTTTTACCGGCAGGCCCATGGGAGGAGGGTAAGCGCGATGGCGACGCCGGACCGCGTAAGCTACTGGAATAAGACCAGAAGCCTCATGTTCTTGATGCTGGGGCT
>JBGTLX010000535.1:0-5748 GCA_041743855.1 Rhizobiaceae bacterium
GGAAGCTCGCCTGCGGCTGGTCCTGCTAGACGCCGCGCGCAACCGCTCCATGGGCGAGCTCGCTTCCGCGCTCGCGCACGAGTTGAACCAGCCGCTGTCGGCCGTCACCAACTACGTCAATGCCTGCCGCCAGGAATTGAAGAACTACGGCGTCGCCGTCCCCGAACCAGTCGACAGACTGATGAACAGCGCCGTGTCGGAATCGTCGCGCGCCGCCGATCTGGTTCGACGGCTGCGCAATTTCATCGGGCAGGGCGAAATAGCGCTGGAGCGCGTCGACCTGCATGCGGTGGTGCGTCAAGGCGTCGAACTGGCGCTTGCCGCCACCAGCGACAGGCGGTCAGGCGTCACTTTTGCATTCGAGCGCGACCTGTCGCCGATCCAGGCCGATCCGGTGCAGGTCGGTCAGGTTATCCTCAACCTTGTCCGCAACAGCCTGACGGCCATGCAGGGTGTCGAAACGCCGGTGTTGACCATCGCGACGCGGCTGGCTGGGCCGATGGTCGAAGTGTCGGTCATGGATATAGGCGTCGGCATCGCGAAAGACATGGAAAAGACCCTGTTCGAGCCGTTTCACAATTCCACGACCAGCGGCATGGGCATCGGTCTTTCGCTCTGCCGGTCGATCGTGGAAGCGCATGGCGGCAGGATCTGGACGCGGCCGAGTCCACAAGGCGCGGAATTCGTCTTCACCTTGAAAGTAAATGGCGGGCGCGATGGCTGAGTCAACTGAGCGCCAGCGCATCTATGTGGTCGACGACGATCGGTCGGTAAGGGATTCGCTGTGCGCCTTTTTGTCGGCGCATAAGTTTGACCCCGTCGCTTTTTCGACAGCGGAAGAGTTCCTCGACAAGTTTACGACCGAAAGCGTGCTCTGTGCTTTCGTTGATTTGCGGATGCCGGGGCTTGACGGGCTTGAACTGCAAAGGCTGTTGATCGACAGGGGCATCATGCTCCCGGTCATCATTTTGACCGCGCATGGCGATGTGCAACTGGCGGTCGAGGCAATGAAGGGCGGCGCGATCGACTTTATCGAGAAGCCGGGCTCCGAGGAGCAGTTGCTCGGCGCCATCGAGGCGGCCGCCAATCAACTGGCGAACCGCCCGCGCGTGACCGTGCCACAGGGCGTTGTATCCGAGCGGCTGGCGCGGCTGACCGGCCGCGAAAAGGAAGTGCTCGACCATCTAATCCTTGGCATGACCAACAAGCATATTGCCGACGAACTGGGCATCAGCCAGCGCACGGTTGAAATCCACCGCGCGCGGATAAGGGAAAAGATGGAGGCGCGCGGCCTCGCCGACTTGATCAGGATGATGAAATAGAGCCCTATCCCGGGAAAACCGTCCCGGACGGCAAACTTGCTATATAGGGGCTTTCTACGTAGCGGAATATCCGAAATAGCACGGCGCGCCCATTTGCCCGTAACCTTCCTTTTGAGGAAACACGTGCAGCAAAGGACACCAAAAAGGTCCGCCTGCATCAGGACGGGGAGCGCGCTGTGGCTATTGGCGGACAACCCAACGGTGACGCGAGTGTCGTCTCGTTTGGAGAGGAAAGAACTCAACGCCGATACCGTGTTCTCGTCACCTTGAACGACGAGCAGATGGCCGCCGCGGAAGGCTGGCGATCGGCGCATGGCATTGTCGATCAAGCCGAGGCGCTAGGCGAATTGATCCGGCTCGGCCTGTTGAGCGAGATCGCAAAGATTTACCGGCTCGTCTCCGACAACCGGGCTCCGGCATCATCCGGGCGGCAGCGAAACGGCAGCCTCCGGGAACCATCCGCCCCGATTTCCACGCGAGACTGAATAGACCGCCGTCGCGGACAGAATTCGCTGTGGCCGCCCTTTTGGCGGCTGGACGCTTGAAGTTCCGCAGAATCAGGACGACTTCAGCACATCGACGCCCGGCAGCGCCTTGCCTTCCATCCATTCGAGGAACGCCCCGCCGGCCGTCGACACATAGGTAAAGTCGTCGGTGACGCCGGCCTGGTTCAGCGCCGCCACCGTATCGCCGCCGCCCGCCACCGAAACCAGTTTTCCGGCTTTCGTGCGCTCCGCGGCATGTCGCGCAGCGGCCATGGTCGCTGTGTCGAAAGGCTCGATTTCGAATGCGCCGAGCGGTCCGTTCCAGACCAGCGTCGCGGCGCGATCGATCCATTCGTTGACGGTCTCAACCGTTTTAGGCCCAACATCCAGGATCATGCCGTCATGGGGCACCGCGTCGATTGCGACGGTTTCGCTTTCCGCGCCAGCCTTGAACTCTTTCGCTACCACCCCGTCCGACGGCAGGATGATGGCGCAGCCGGCGGTGGCCGCCTCGATCATGATCTGCCGCGCGGTCTGCGCAAGATCGTGCTCCACCAATGATTTACCGACATTCGTGCCGCGCGCGGCCAGAAAAGTGTTGGCCATTCCCCCGCCGATCACCAGCGCATCGACCTTTTTCACCAGACTCATCAGGAGGTCGATCTTGCTCGACACCTTGGCCCCGCCGACGATGGCCACGACCGGCCGAACCGGATCGCCAAGACCCTTTTCCAGCGCTTCGAGTTCGGCCTGCATGGTGCGCCCCGCGAAGGCAGGAAGGATGTGGGCGAGACCTTCAGTGGACGAATGCGCGCGATGCGCCGCCGAAAATGCATCGTTCACGAAGATATCGCCGTTTTGGGCGAGTTTTTCGGTGAAATCCAGGTCGTTTTTCTCCTCGGCCTTGTGAAAGCGGGTATTTTCGAGCAGCAGGATGTCGCCGTCTTGCATAGCAGAAACGGCCGCAGCCGCTTGGTCACCGATGCAGTCTGCGGCGAACGCGACCGGACGGCCGAGTATATCTGCAGTAGTCTTGGCTACCGGCTCCAGCGAGAATTCCGAGGCCGGACCATCCTTCGGACGGCCGAAATGAGCCAGCAGGATGACCTTGGCGCCATTTTCGGACAGTTCGAGGATCGTCGGCGCGACCCTCTCGACGCGGGTTGCGTCGGTCACCTTGCCCTCGGCCATCGGAACATTGAGATCGACGCGAACAAGCACGCGCTTGCCCCTGACATCGCCGATGGCGTCGAGTGTCTTGAAACCGGCCATTGCTGCTCCCCTTGCATAAAAACCGCCGGACAATATCGCGAAGCTGCCAGGATACAAGCGTCCGTACCGGCGGGTCAGTTTCCCCGGCTGTTATAGGTATCCGGCGCGTCGGATTCGGTTTCGTCCGGTGGTCGGTCAGTGCGCTTCTTCAGGCGGTGAAAAATCGTGCGAACCCGGTTTGCCACGGCGCGCACGACCGGGAGCCCGGGAATGCCGGCCGGCGGCGGAGCGGGCTCGAAGGACAGGCCGACGCCAATAATCTGGCCGTTCTCGTCGACATCGCGCACGATGAGCTCGATCGGGCCGATGGTCACGCGATCCGCATATTCTGCGCGCCCGCCGAGGCGCGCGAGGATCAGCGCGTTGATCGGCATTTTGGCCTCGCTTGGCGACAGGCCCGTGGCATAGGCCAATTCCAGATCTGTCGCCGGCCGCGCCGGATCGACGGTAAACGCGCCGAAAAAATCGGCGTCCTCGGGATCGACCGCCGTGCGGCTGGCGAAGAGCCGGTCAAGAAGCCGGGGATAGCGGTCAGGAACGAAGATATAGACATGGTCGCCGGCGACCAGCCTCCCGGAATCCTGGTATTTCATCGAGCGCCCGTCGCGCACGACCAAAGACGGCCTTGCCCAGCGCGGGATGCGCTCGCCGAGCGCCACCGGGCTGCCGGCGACAACCGTATAGGCGAGCAGTTCGTGATGCGCCGAGCCCGGCAGTTCAAGCTCGACCTTGTCGAGTGGTCCGATGCGCGGCGGCACGATCAGCCCGAGACGCCGCGCCAGCGGGCCGACGGTCCAGCCCTGAACAATTAGCGAGACAAGGACGATGATGAAGGCCGCATTGAAGATGGCGCGACCATTGTCCATGTCGCCGAGGATCGGGAAGAGCGCGAGCAGGATCGACACCGCGCCGCGCAGGCCTACCCAGGACACAAAAGCAGTCTCGGCGGCCGTGAAGTTGAACGGCAGCAGGCAGAGCCAGACGGCCAGCGGCCGCGCGACCAGGATGAGGAACAGGCCGAGCGCGACCGAGCCGGCCAGGATTTCGGGAAATTGTGACGGCGTGGCGTAGAGGCCGAGCACGAGAAACATGATGATCTGCGCCAGCCACGACATCCCGTCCTGAAAGCGTTTGACGGCGGCGGCCGACCGGATCCGGGAATTGCCGGCAACGAGGCCGGCAATATAGACCGCGAGGAAACCCGAGCCTCCGGCCGCCCCACCAGCCGCGAAAACCAGAAGCGAAAGCGTCAGCACGAAGATTGGCAGCAGCCCCGCGTCGAGATGCAGGCGCGCGACCAGACGCGCAATGGCTAGACCGCCGAGCAAGCCAATGGCTGCTCCGATCGCCATATGAATGAAGAATCCGATTACCAAGCTGGTGACGAGGACTTCGGCTTCCGGATTGGCCCCGGCCACGATCACCTCGACCAGCGTGATGGTCAGGAAGATTGCGATCGGATCATTGGTGCCGGATTCGATTTCCAGCGTCGAACGGATGCGTTCGCGCAGATTGACGTTGCCGGCCCTGAGCAGAAAGAACACCGCGGCGGCGTCGGTCGAGGCGACGATCGAGCCGAGCAGGAACGATTCGAGCCAGGTAAATCCGGTGACGTAGTGCGCGACGATGCCAAACAGCAAGGTGGTCACCACAACCCCGATCGTGGCCAGCGACAAAGCCGGACCGGCCGCCTGCCGCAAAACCCCGAGCGGTGTGCCAAAACCGGAGTCGAAGAGGATGATGGCGAGAGCAAGCGCGCCGACGAAGTAAGCCGTGCCGGCATTGTCGAATTCTATGCCGAGCCCGTCGATGCCGCTCGCCAGCCCGATGCCGAGAAACAGCAGTAGCAGCGGCGCGCCGAACCGAAAGGCGATCAGGCTCGAAAACTCTGCGGCAAGCACCAGCGCGGTGCCGACAAGCGTCAGGAGATAGACCGCTTCTTCCATTCAGCCCCCGTTTTATCGTCGACAGTCCGCCTTACCCTTCACAGTGCGGCGAAGACAAGGCGAAAGGCGCAAGAAACAAGGGACGTGCGGGGCAGAGCCCTAAAAGCCAAAACGCCCGGACGAAGCCGGGCGTTTTCATTTCGACGCGCGGCTCGCTGTCAGGCGATGACCTTGCCGAAGGCAACCGCCGTATCGGCCATGCGGGTGGAGAAGCCCCATTCATTGTCGTACCACGACAGCACCGACACGAAATTTCCGTCCATGACCTTGGTCTGGTCGAGGGCCAGCGTCGATGAATGCGGGTCGTGGTTGAAATCGATCGAAACGTTGGGGTGATTTGTTACAGCGACGATGCCTTTCAGCTTGCCTTTGGATGCCGCGATCACCGCATTGTTGATTTCCTCGACCGTCGTGTGGCGCTTGGCGATGAATTTGAAATCCACAAGCGAGACATTGGGCGTCGGCACGCGGATGGAGATGCCGTCGAGCTTGCCTTTGAGTTCAGGTAGCACCAGGCCGATGGCCTTGGCAGCACCTGTCGAGGTGGGGATTTGCGACAGAGCCGCGGCGCGCCCGCGATAAAGATCCTTGTGCATCGTGTCGAGCGTCGGCTGGTCGCCGGTATAGGAATGGATTGTGGTCATCATCCCCTTCTCGATGCCGACGGCCTCGTGCAGCACTGCGGCCAGCGGCGCCAGGCAGTTGGTGGTGCACGACGCATTC
>JBGTLX010000536.1:0-3490 GCA_041743855.1 Rhizobiaceae bacterium
CGGCGGCGGGCATCGCCAGCCTCGGCGGCCGCGCGGCTTTCTTCGGCAAGGTGTCGAACGATCAGCTCGGCGCGATTTACACGCACGACATCCGCGCCCAGGGCGTGGCCTTCGACACCGAGC
The DNA here is from genome assembly GCA_041743855.1 of Rhizobiaceae bacterium. GTDB lineage: Bacteria > Pseudomonadota > Alphaproteobacteria > Rhizobiales > Rhizobiaceae > JBGTLX01. The sequence continues at coordinate 124 of JBGTLX010000536.1, forward strand.
CTCTCGACGGCCTCCCGCCGACGGCCCGCTCGATGATCTTCGTTACGCCGGATGGCGAGCGCTCGATGAACACCTATCTCGGCGCCTGCGTCGAACTCGGGCCGGAGGATGTCGAGGCCGACAAGGCCAATGGGGCGAAGCTGACCTATTTCGAGGGCTATTTGTGGGATCCGCCGCGCGCCAAGGAAGCCATCCGCCTGACCGCCGCCCATGCCCACGCTGCTGGGCGCGAGGTGTCGATGACGCTCTCGGACAGTTTTTGCGTCGACCGCTACCGCGACGAGTTTCTGGAGCTGATGCTCTCCGGGGCGGTCGACATCGTCTTTGCCAACAGCCACGAGATCAAGTCGCTCTACCAGACCTCGTCCTTCGAGACGGCGCTGGCTGCGATCCGCAAGGATTGCAAGATTGCCGCCGTCACCCGCTCCGAAAAGGGCTCGATCATCGTGCGCGGTGACGACACTTTCGTCATAAAGGCCACGACGATCGAGCGGCTGGTCGATACGACCGGGGCGGGCGACCTCTATGCGGCGGGTTTCCTGTTCGGTTACACGGCGGGGATGGATCTGCAGCGCTGCGGCGATCTCGGCTCGCTCGCCGCCGGCCTCGTCATCCAGCAGATCGGCCCGCGTCCACGCGAGAATTTGCGCGAGGAAGCGCTAAAGGCCGGGCTGCTTTAGGGTGCGTTGAGATTCCCTAATCTGGTCCGAAACCGGGCGATGTCGGACTGCCGTCATCGTGTTTCGCCAGCCAGTCGAGCACAGTCGGCCGGTAGCGGGTCAGGCCCTTGTAGTTGGCCAGTTCGTCGGGAAGGTCGCGCAGCACGCGGTGGAAGCGCCGCGCCCATTTCCGCGAGGTCACCAACTCGTCCATCTTGATCAGGTAGCAACGGATAGGGAAGACCAACGCATTGGAGCGCGGCAGCCGCCAGAAGCTCTGCAACTCGACGCGCAGATGCACCTTGTCGCCGACATTGTCGGGCGTCACCGTGGCGCGGTCGGTTCCCCATTTGTGGTAGTTTTCCGGGCTGGTGTCGAGCCGCGGATTGATCGTCATCGTCCAGTTGAGTCTTCGCGCCGGTCGCCCCTGCTGGATGTTGATAAGGAACTTCAGCGCGCGGACAAAGATGCCCTTTTCATGCGCCAGCGGCACCGGCGCGTGCCACTCGAAGAAGTTCATGCCGATGTCGAAATCGAGCGACCAGTCGGCCTGCGTGGTGACGATGCCGGCGTCCATCCAGAGATTGCCGTCGCGCTGGTCGAGCAGGCAGAAGTCGCCCTGGCTCTGCCGGGTGATGTATTCCATCGGGCCATAAGGCAGCGTCGACAAATCCCCGAAGGTGAATTTCTGGTCGATGCCGAGCGGACGGTTGATCCAGTGCCATTGGTCGCCGTCGCGGGTTAGCGAAAAATGCTCGGGGTAGCCTTTGGCCTGCTCCGTCATCAGAAGTTCGAGCAGGTCCCAGCCTGCCAGCGTCATATGCGGCAGCGACTGGCAGCGCAGCGGGTCTTCGGCCAGCACCAGCGCGCGGTCGTGCATTTCCGAAACATAGTGCTCGTCGACATCGATCAGGTTTTCCAGAACGCTGCCGGCCGGACCCGGAACATGCGGCTCGATGTTGACCGCATACATGTAGCTGTCTTCGTGGAACGGGAACGGAAAGCGTTTTATGTGCTCCGGGCTGTTCCTGAAGGTGAAATCGTCGCGAAAGGACTCTTTGCGGAAATTGATGCCCATTTTAGAGCCTCCCTATCTTTCCAGAACGAGGGATTTGCCCTCGAAACGCGACACGCACGGCATGATCTTCTTGCCCGAGAGATGCTCTTCCTCGGACAGCCAATGATCATTGTGCAAAAATTTGCCGTCGCTGGAAATCACTTTGGTTTCGCATTGGCCGCAGACGCCGCCGCGGCAGAGATAGGGCGGATCGACGCCGGCGGCTTCGATGGCTTCCAAAAGGCTTTGCTGTTCGCCGACACGGATTCTTTTGTCACTAAGGGTTAGCGTTACTTCGAACGGGAGCCCCGGCTGGGGCGCCGCGAAATGCTCGAAATGCACGGTCTCGCTCGGCCAGCCGAGCGCCTCCGCGCGAGAACGCGCCCAGTTGATCATGCCGGCCGGGCCGCAAATATAGAGATGCGTGCCGAGCGGCTGCGACGATAATAGCCGGTCGAGTTCGATGACCTCGCCGCGGTCGTCGTGGTAGAGGTGGATGCGCTTTCCGTAGCGTTCCCGCAGTACATCTGCGTAAGTCCCGAGCGCCTGCGTGCGGCAGGCATAATGCAGCTCGAAATTCCCGCCCTCGGCGGCCAACTGCGCGGTCTGGGCCATGAACGGCGTGATGCCGATGCCGCCCGCCAGCATCAGATGCTTCTTTGCCCTGAGGTCGAGGGAAAAAAGATTGACCGGGTAGGAAACGACCATCCGGTCGCCCGGCTTGACCGTTCCATGCATGAACAGCGAACCGCCGCGCCCGACATCGTCGCGCCGGATGCTGATCGTGTATTCGCTGGTGTCGAGCGGCGAACTCATCAGCGAATAGGGGTTGAGCCGTGAGGTCTCGCCGTCGCGCATCTCGACGACGACATGAGCGCCGCCGGAAAAGGTCGGCAGCAGGCCGCCATCGCTGCGCCGGAAGTGAAATCGCTTGACCAGTTCGTTGACGGGAACCACGTCGGCGACGGTGACATCGAGCTTAGTCGTGCCGGTGCTCATCTGAAGACCTCCTCCGACGGAGGGATTTCGCTACGGTCTTCCGCGTTGATGCAGACGCCCTGAAAGGCTGCGATCCTGCGCGAATAATGATCGCGTACCAGCAAAAGCAGGCCGCAATGCGAACAGGTCGCCGGCTGCGTCGTCACATCCTCGGTGATGCCCTTGCAGTGCACGCACTGCATGCGCCGCGCCAGCGAACCGCGCTGCTCGGTCTGGATCGAAGCATGGTCGATGCCAGCCTCCAGCGCCGCCTGCATCGCCTGGCCGATCAGGCCTTCCGTGCCCGACAGATAAACCCGCAAGCCCATGCGGGCCGTGGCCAGCGTCTGCTTCAATCTGGGCAGCGCCGCGGCGGCCGACGGCCCTTCGTAATATTGCGCCGGCTTCAGCGCCTGCAACTGAGCTGATAATGCCTCGCCGATGATTCGCGGAATGAAGATGATGTGGGCGCTCGCGAAAAACCCGTCCGGCGCGCCTGCGGCCATGTCCAGGATCGCCAGCGCGCCCTCGGCGTCGGCCACGAAGAGATGGTCTTTGCCCGGTTGCGGCGACAGCTTCCCGTAAACTGGCCGGCTGATGATGGATTTTTCCGGCATCCTCGCAGTATGCCTTAGCCCTTCGCCGTGCGCTTGGTCTTCTTCGGATCGTCGAA
>JBGTLX010000537.1:0-1646 GCA_041743855.1 Rhizobiaceae bacterium
CGCGGCGGCGTCCTGCGCTCCCTTAACTACGGGATTGAAGAACTGAACGCTCGGGTCGAGGTAGATGATCATGGTCGCCTTCACCTCTTGGGCAATGGCCGTGGACGTCAAAGCCAAGGCTATGCCGGCTCCCAAAATTCCAGTCTTCAGCTTCTTCAGTTCCATCTGCGTATCCTCCCTTTTTGGATTGAAGTCGGGTCTTGAGACCCGTGTCTTGACTGGGTTCGATCAGGGATCAAGCCAGCCGAGTTTCTCCCGCATCAATGCCTCGTACCACCTCATCGAAACCAAGGCTCCGGCCGGCCCAAGGTCACGTGAATGCCCTTGAACTGCGAATACTCGTCGAACCCGTACCGTCCGAGCTCTCGCCCGAGCCCGCTTTTCTTGTAGCCGCCGATCGGCAGTTCCGGCGCGCCGTCGATCACGCTGTTGATCCAGCAGCGCCCGGCGCGAATGCGCCGGATGCTTTGCAGCGCGTTTTCAAGGTTGGTCGACCAGACGCTGGCCGAAAGGCCGAATTCCGATGCGTTGGCGAGCGCAACGGCTTCGTCGGCGGTGCGAAAGGTAAGCGTCGACAGCACCGGCCCGAAGATTTCTTCCCGGGCAATCGACATGTCGGCGGTGACGCCGCCAAACACCGTCGGCGCGTAATAGAGACCGGCGCCTTCCCCGACGCGCGTACCGCCCAGCAACAGCTCGGCCCCGGCAGCCTGCCCCGCCTCCACATAAGACTGCACTTTGGAGGTATGCGCTTCGGAGATCATCGCCCCGATTTTGGTCCGCTCATTCAGCGGATCGCCGAACGTGACCTTTCGGGAAATATCGAGCAGCCGCTCGAGCAGCGCGTCGCGAATGCTTTCCTGAACCAGGAGCCTGCTTCCCGAAATGCAGCACTGGCCCGCATTATGGTAGACGCCATAGGCGATGCCGTCGGCGGCAGCCTCCAGATCGGCATCTGCGAAAACAATCTGCGGTCCTTTGCCGCCGAGTTCGAGGCCGACGCGCTTCACGCTACGGGCGGCGATCTCGCCAAGCTTGGTCCCGACGCGCACCGAACCCGTAAACGCGATCATGTCGGTTCTCGGGTCTTCCGCCAGAATCTGGCCCGCCGGATCGCCATAGCCGGTGACGACGTTGAAGACACCATCGGGAATGCCGGCCTCCCGCGCCAATTCGGCCATGCGGATCGACGTGCCGGAGGTAAACTCGGAGGGTTTCAGCACAACCGTGCACCCCCCGCCGATCGCCCACGGCACACGTTCCGATGCGATGATGAAGGGAAAATTCCAGGGCGTGATGATGCCGACGACGCCGACCGGCTCCCGAAGCACGAGGCCAAGGCGGTTTTCGCCGATATTGTTGTGGGTCTGGCCTTCGAGCGCGCGCGCCTGCCCTGCCGCATAGGACCAGAGATCGGCGCAGAAAGTGATTTCGCCGCGCGCCTGGGCGATCGGCTTGCCTACCTCGAGGCTCTCCGTCAAGGCGAGATCCTCGACATGCTCAAGGATGAGTTCCGCTGTCTTGAACATCAGGCGCGCGCGCTCGGCGCCCGACATGCGCGGCCAGGGACCACTGTCAAAAGCCCTGCGGGCCGCCGCGATCGCTGTCGCGACGTCTTCAGCCGCGGCTTCCGGCCAGACGCCCAC
>JBGTLX010000538.1:0-1959 GCA_041743855.1 Rhizobiaceae bacterium
CCGGTCAACGATCCGACCGACCTGGAAAACATCTTCCTGCGCGCCGAGGACGGCCGCTTCGTTCCGGTATCGACGATCGCAACCCTGTCGGAACAGGCCGTGCCGCCCTCGCTGGCGCGCGAGCAGCAGTTGCGCGCGGTCGCCATCACCTCGGCGCTGGCCCCGGATTTCGCCCTTGGCGAGGCCTATGAGGTCGCCCAGGAACTGGCGGCGCCCCATCTGCCGGCCGGCAGCCGCATCATTCCGCTGGCCGAAGCCGCCACGCTCGGCCAGCAGGCGGGCTCGATGGTCGCCGTATTCGGCTTCGCCATCGTCATCATTCTTCTGGTCCTCGCAGCCCAGTTCGAAAGCTTCGTCAGCGCCGTCATCATCATGGCGACGGTGCCGCTCGGCCTCGCCTGCGCTGTCTTCGCCATGCTCCTGACCGGCACCAGCCTCAACACCTACAGCCAGATCGGGCTGGTGATGCTGGTGGGCATCATGGCCAAGAACGGCATTCTGATCGTCGAATTCGCCAACCAGTTGCGCGACCGCGGCATGGTCGTGCGCGAGGCCATCGAACAGGCCTCGAACATCCGGCTCCGGCCCGTCCTGATGACCATGATCTGCACCATTCTGGGCGGCCTGCCTCTGGTCCTGGCAAGCGGCGCGGGCGCGGAAGCGCGGATCGCGCTGGGCTGGGTCATCGTCGGCGGGCTCGGGCTTGCCACAGTCTCGACCTTGTTCCTGACGCCCGTCGCCTATCTGCTGCTGGGCCGGTTCGTGACGCCCCATGTCGAGGACGAAGTGCGGCTGAAGCGCGAGTTGGACGAGGCCGCCAACCCCGGCATGGAACCGGCGGAATAGACATGGCCGGCGAAGGGGGCACGGTTGCGCTGAAGCCGATCAGCATCGAGCAGCTTCAGGCGGGCATTGGCAAAGAAACCGGCGTCTCGCCGTGGCGGACGGTGACGCAGCGCATGATCGACCAGTTCGCCGACGCCACCGACGATCATCAGTTCATCCATTGCGACCCGGAACGCGCGGCCCGCGAGACGCCTTTTGGCGGAACGATCGCGCACGGTTTCCTGTCGCTCTCGCTGCTCTCGGCGATGACCTTCGAGACCATCCCTCCGCTGGAGGGCGGCGGCATGGGCATCAATCAGGGTTTCGAAAACCTCAAATTCGTGGCCCCGGTCAAGGCCGGGGCGCGCATCCGCACCCGCTTTGTGCTGGCGGAAGTCAAAGTCCGGCCCTCCGGCTGGATCCAGGTTGCCCACGACGTGATTATCGAGATAGAGAATGCGCCCAAGCCGGCGCTGACCGCGCGCTGGCTGACCATGACTTTCGTCGAGCCGAAAGCCTGACGCACAACCGAGTTAGGTTGAAGCCGTCGCTCGCTTTGTTTCCCCGCGCGACATGAAAAAGGCCGCGACGCAACCCAGTATGCCAAGCGGCACGAACGCGAGAAACAGCCATGCCGCGACATTTCTCGCGGCCGCATCGCTCAAGCCTTCGGAGAACCCGCTGGCGTTGGCGATGATGCCGCAAAGTGCGGCGCCCACCGCATAGCCGATCCGCTGCATGGTCGGCACGGCGGACGACGCGATGGTGCTTTCGGCGGGCGGCGCGCGGGCGACGATGATGCGGGTGACGAACGGCCAGGCGATGCCGAAGCCGCCGCCCTGGAGGATGGCGCAGAACAGGATCAGCGGGATCGATCCGGCGGGCACGGCATAGGCGAAGCCGGCGATGCCGCCTGCAATCATTACCGCCCCGCCAGTGATGATCAGCCGCTCCCATTCGGGCCGCGCATTGGCGACCATGATCGACAGGATGGACCAGGCGATGGACTCCGCGGCAATGATATAGCCGGTCGTCAGCAGCGATATGCCGTGAACCTCGGTCAGGAGCAGCGGCCCATAGACCGAAAACGAAATGGTGGCGACCGAAAAGGCGAAGATCATGGTCATGCCGCTG
>JBGTLX010000539.1:0-2248 GCA_041743855.1 Rhizobiaceae bacterium
GGCGATGGAGAAGGTTTGCGCGATGTCGGCTCAGTTCAGCGTGACGTCGCGGCCGGCAGCGCGCAGCGACACCGAGAATCCGGCAAGCACGTCGATGAAGGTAATCACCATCAGCGTGAAAAACACCGAGTGAGCGGCGCCGCGCACCAGCAGGAACTCGACGAGGAAGGCCACGAACACGAAGGTCGAGAGCAGATGGTCGATCACCGAGGCGTTCGAGGTGCGCGTGGACTTGACGATTTCGACGAAGAACAGCAACAGGCCGATGACGATCATGAGGTTGCCCAGCGTCATCGAAAACACGCCGCCCGACATCATGCCGAGAGAAAAGATTTCGGTCGCCCACGGATCGCCATTCGGCCCCGAACCGAAAAGCCCGGCGAGGCCGATATTGTAGAGAATGAACGGCACGACCAGTAGCGGCACACTAGCGAGCATGGAAGTCTCCCGGAGAAGCGTTGTCGCCCGACTGTAGAAGGCGGGAAAGTCCGCAGGTCAAGAGGCGCTTTCGCGCATACGAAAAAGACCGACGCAAGGCCGGTCTCGTCGCTCATCGCTCAGTCGAGCAGGAAGCCCTGATCAGCTTTCCTTGGGCGTCAGCACCTGACGGCCGCGATACATGCCGGTCTTCAGGTCGATGTGGTGCGGACGGCGCATTTCGCCGGAATTCTTGTCCTCGACATAGGTCGGGGCCTTCAGCGCATCGGCCGAACGCCGCATGCCGCGCTTGGACGGCGAAGTTTTTCGTTTTGGCACTGCCATGGGACTGCTCCGGTCAAAAGCCCCCGTGCTCGCCCTCGTTAAAGGACCGCATTTGTTGGGGTCTGTGTCTGAGAATTTGGCGAGCCTATACACGGGCGCAGCCGTTTTGACCAGCGTTTGAACGATCTTTTTTCGAGACCGTCGACACTTCACCGAAGGCAGCCGACATATCCGCCAGCCCGGGAAGCCCGCTTTTCGATAAGACCGGCGAGCCTCTGCAAATTTCGCGACGGCTTGGCCGGATTGCGTTCGATCGGATTGGGCAGGCTCACCGTCAGCAGCGCGGCCTGCCGGCGCGACAGATCCTTGGCGCCGATCCCGAAATGATGCTGTGCGGCGGCCTCGACGCCATAGATGCCCGGGCCCCATTCGACAATGTTGAGATAGATCTCCATGATCCGTCGCTTGGGCAGGACGAAATCGAAATAGACGGCCAGCGGCGCCTCCAGGATTTTGCGCAGAAAAGACCTCCCCTGCCAGAGAAAGAGGTTTTTCACCGTCTGCATGGGGATTGTCGAGGCCCCCCGTGTCGCTTCGCCGGCCAGCGCATCGTCGATCACCGCCTTTAATTCGCCGAGATCGATGCCGCGATGCGCGCAGAATTGCCCGTCTTCCGACATAAGGACGGAATGGGCGAGCACAGGGGCGACATCGTCGATCGGCGTCCAGCGTCGGTCGTAACCGTTGAACGTCGCCAGATCCTTCAGCATCAGCGTCGAGACGGGATGCACGAAGGACGGATAGTAGGCGAGCGTCAGCGCCGCCGGCAGGAACACCAGCAGGCCGGCGACGATCACGGCGCGGCGCAGCCACCGTCCGGCGCCGCCGCGCGACCTTCTCCTTCGCTTCGCCGCCACGACAAGTCCTTCGGTCTCAGGCCTTACGATCGGCTCGATCACAGTTCTGCCCCAATCCGCATCGGTTTGGCTTAATGACGCTTTGCCGGATGCGCAACGGCTGAACCCACGCATTGGATGCTTGACCGCCAGTCGGTTTGCCGTAAACGGTTCCAGCCATGATGCCGGCCGATGCGCTCCCGTTCGAAGCAGCCCTTGCGATGCGGGCGCATGAAGTCGAGCGCCTGTTGCGCGCGCTGCTGTCCGCTCCCCTCCAGCCCCGCGAGATCGCGCGCCCCGAAAAACTGATGGCGGCGATGCGCCACGGGGTCTTCAACGGGGGCAAGCGGCTGCGGCCCTTTCTTGTGCTGGAAAGCGCCGCCCTGTTTGAGGTCGACGGCGAGGCGGCGCTGCATGTGGCGGCGGCGCTCGAATGCGTCCATTGCTATTCGCTTATCCACGACGATCTGCCGGCGATGGACGACGACGATCTGCGTCGCGGCCAGCCGACCGTCCACCGCGCCTTCGACGAGGCGACCGCGATTCTGGCCGGAGACAGCCTTTTGACCCTGGCCTTCGAAACACTGGCGAGGCCCGACATGGCCGTCGCGCCCGAGCGAAAGGCCGAGCTTGTCCTGAGCCTTGCCCGG
>JBGTLX010000540.1:0-5120 GCA_041743855.1 Rhizobiaceae bacterium
CCCAGTTCGAAATCCAGCCGCAGCGCCGCCAGCATCTGATTGGCCGAGGTGATGGCGCGAACCGTCGCGCGCGCCGCGTCCGCGCCGGTTTCGTCGAGGATGATCAAAAACTCATCGCCGCCGATGCGCGCGACGAGATCGCGCGCCCCGACGCAGCGGCGCAGCCGGTCGGCCACCTGGACCAGAAACGCGTCGCCGACATCGTGGCCCTGCGTGTCGTTCAGGGTCTTGAAATTGTCGAGGTCGATGAAGAGCAGGGCCCCAAAGACACCCCGCGCCTCGCAATCGGCGGTCGCCTGGGAAATCCGGTCCATGAACATGCGGCGGTTGGGCAGCCTGGTCAGCGGATCGAAATAGGCCAGTTCGCGGATTTCCATTTCCTGCTGCTTGCGCGTCGAGATGTCGGAGATATAGCCGTGCCAGGTCACGTCGCCGGCCACGGCCTCCGGACGCGCATTGACGCGAATCCACTTCTCCTCGCCGTTCCTCGCGCGGATGCGGAATTCATGATCCCAGGGCGTGAGTTGCGCGGCCGAATTCCGCTGCGCCTGCTGGAATCCGTCGCGGTCCTCCTCCAGCATGAGATCGGTAAAGAGCGAAGGCCGGGCAATATGCTCCTCGACGGGTATGCCCGTGATCAGAGAAGCCCCCGCACTCAAATATGGAACGGTGTAGCTGCCGTCTTGGTGCAGAACGATTTGGAACAGGCCGCCCGGCAATTGCCTCGTCAGCTTCTGGAACTGTTCCTCGATTTTCAACCGCTTAACCGTCTCTGTGATTTCCCGCACCGAGCCTTCATAGAAAAGCTGCTTGCCGTTGGTCTCGTCGCAGACCAGCCGCGCCGATTCCGTGACCCAGATGCGTTCGCGCGATTTGTGCCGATAAATCTCCGAAACGAAGTCGTCGACGCGTCCGCTGCTTTTCAGGATGGCTTGAAATTCGGCGCGCCGGTTCGGCTCGACATACCACTCCTTGGCGATGTCGCCGACCCCGGCGAGCATCTCTTCCAGCGTGTCGTACCCGTTCAGCTTGACCAGAGCCCTGTTGGCGCTGATCTGCCGGCCATCCGGCGTCGAACGGTAGATGCCCTCTGAGAGATTTTCGATCAGATCGATGCTGCGTTTCTGTTCCGTCCTGCTGGCGAGATATAGCCGGCGAAAGCGAAGCATCCACAGCGTCAGCAGCGCCGACAGAATACAGTTCGCCGTCACCAGCCAACCTTGGCTGGAGGCTATTTCAACGACGGAACTGAGAACAGGATCCATACCGTTTCGCGAGCGCCTTTCTTGGCGCCGACGCTAGGGCAGAACGCCTTCGAAATCCCTTAAGCGGGCGAACAGTTGGCCGCGATGATTAATCTTTGGTGTAATTCCGCCGGCAGGTTTCGCGATATCATCAACCCCACTGGTCGAGCGCCGCCGCATCTGTCTCCTTGGCGTCCACCCATGCGCCCGCCGAACCGTCCGCCCGGTGCTCCTTTTTCCAGAAGGGAGCTTTCGATTTCAGATAGTCCATGAGGAAGGCAGCCGCCTCGAACGCCGCCTGCCGATGCGCCGACGCCGCCACCACGAGCACGATGTTTTCGCGGGGCGCTATTCTGCCGACGCGGTGGATGACGGTCAGGCCGGTCAGCGGCCAGCGCCGGACGGCTTCTTCGGCGATTCTGGCGATTTCGGCTTCCGCCATGCCGGGGTAGTGCTCGAGTTCGAGCGCCGCCAGCGTGCCGGATTCGTCGCGGCAAATGCCCGAAAAGGTCACTACAGCGCCGACATCGCGTCCGCTTCCCGTCAGCTTTCGCACTTCGGCTGCAAGGTCGAAATCCTCAAGCCGGACGCTCACCAGCGGGACGACTGCGCCGGTCACCACCGTCAGCCTCCCGTCATCGGCGGAAACAGCGCGATTTCGCGCGCGCCGGCGATGCTTTCGCGATGATCGACATGTTCCTGATCGATGGCGACGCGGATCACGTCGGGATATTGCAGCGCGTTCTCATAGCCATCGCCGCGTCGCTTCAGCCAGCCCAGCAGGTCGGCGACAGTCTCGATTATATCGGGCAGGTCGATTTCTTCCTCGGCCTTGCCGATCCGCTCACGCACCCAGGCGAAATAGACAAGCCTGGTCATCGTCATTCGTCCATGATGTGCTTGGCGCCGGCGCGAAAATAATCATAGCCGGTGTAGAGCGTGACCAGGGCGGCAATCCACAACAGCACATGGCCGAGCTGCGTCCAGTACGGCACCAGCTTGTCGCCGGCTGGGCCGAGCAACAGAAACGCGATGGCGATCATCTGGATAGCGGTTTTCCATTTGGCGAGTTGCGTCACCGGCACGCTGACCTTCAGCGCGGCAAGATATTCTCGAAGGCCCGAAACCAGGATTTCACGACACAGAATGATGATGGCGGCCCAGAGCGACCAGCCGGCAATGCCGCCCCGGTGATCCGTATCGGCGGCAAGGAGCAGAAGGCAGGTGGCCACCAGCAGTTTGTCGGCGATCGGGTCGAGCATCTTGCCGATGTTCGAGGTCTGCTGCCAGGCGCGCGCCAGATAGCCGTCGAGGTAGTCGGTGAGGCTCGCAATGACAAAAATGACAAGCGCCGACCAGCGGGCGAAGTCGCTCGATTGCAGCCGGCCCTCGAGGTAGAAGCACAGCGCCACCAACGGCACGGCGAGAATTCGCGCATAGGTCAGCATGTTCGGCAGGTTGAATGCGCGCTTCGCCATTATCTCTTCTACTCTTTTGCCGAAGTTACTGAAATCAGATGCCAATGTGGGGGGTCAATAGGCCAAATTCGATAGCCTAGGGTGTATTGATATTCACGCCAGACCGGCCTGCAAATGGCGGTTTTCTCCGCTTCCGATGCTCACGTACCCAAAAGTACGCTCCGCTTCGGTTCTTGAAACCCACCATTTTCGGCTCTGCCTGACCTGAATTTCCCCACACCCTAAACTGTGCTCTAGCCGAAAAACCCGCAATCAGCGTCACTTTTCATGGAAATGATCGTAGACCAGCCTTGCGACGGATTCGGAAATCCCGTCGGTGGCCATCAGATCGTCCATAGCCGCGTTGCTGACCGCTTTGGCCGTGCCGAACGCCAGAAGCAGCGCCCGCTTGCGGCCCGGCCCTATGCCGCCGATCTCGTCGAGCGGGTTCCTGACCATTTCCTTCTTGCGACGGGCGCGGTGGGAGCCGATGGCGAAACGGTGCGCCTCGTCGCGCAGACGCTGGACGAAATAAAGCACCGGGTCGCGCACCGGCAGCGAAAACGACTCCTTGCCCCGAACGAAAAAACGCTCGCGCCCGGCCTCCCGGTCCTGTCCCTTGGCGACGCCGATGGCCGTCACCCGGTCCGTTATGCCCAGACTGTCCAGGATCGAGCGCACCGCGCTCATCTGGCCTTGCCCCCCGTCGATCAGGATCACGTCGGGCCAGGCGGGGAACGCCTGATCGTCTTCTGCTACCGGCTCTGTCGCTTCGCCGCCATGCTCCTTGAGCAGCCGCGAGAACCGCCGCTCCATCACCTCGCGCATCATGCCGAAATCGTCGCCGGGCGTGATCTCGGTCGAGCGTATGTTGAACTTGCGATACTGGTTCTTGACGAACCCCTCGGGGCCTGAGACGACCATCGCGCCGACCGCGTTCGTTCCCATGATGTGCGAATTGTCGTAGATTTCGATGCGGCGCGGCGGCGCGTCCAGCCCGAATGTTCCGGCAAAACCGGCGAGCAGCCGCGTTTGCGTCGATGTCTCGGCCAGCCTGCGGCCAAGCGCCTCGCGGGCGTTCTGCACCGCATGATCGACCAGATCCTTCTTCTCGCCGCGCTGCGGAACGAGGATCGTCACCTTGCGATCCGCGCGGGTGGAGAGCGCCTGCGCCAGCAACTCCTGCTCGTCCACGCCATGCGACAGCAGGAGCGTTCGCGGACAGGGCTTGTCGTCGTAAAACTGGGCGACGAAGGAGCCGAGCACTTCGGACGCCTCCATCGACGGATCGGCTTTGGGGAAATAGGCGCGGTTGCCCCAGTTCTGGCCAGTCCGGAAGAAGAAGACCTGGATGCCGACCTGTCCGCCCTGCTGGTGAATGGCGAACACATCGGCTTCCTCGACGCCGTGCGGATTGATGCCCTGATGGCTCTGCACATGGCTGAGCGCGGCCAGCCGGTCGCGATAGACGGCGGCGCGCTCGAAATCCAGATCGTGCGACGCGGCCTGCATCTGCGCCGAAATCTCCGTCTTCACCTTCTGGCTGCGGCCGGCGAGGAAATCCTTCGCCTCGGCCACAAGTTCGGCATAGTCGGGCGCGGCTATTTCACCTGTACATGGGCCGGAACAGCGCTTGATCTGGTAAAGCAGGCACGGCCGTGAGCGGCTTTCGAAAACCGAATCGGCGCAGGTGCGCAGCAGAAACGCGCGCTGCAACGAATTGATCGTGCGCCCGACAGCGCCGGCCGATGCGAAAGGCCCAAAATAATCGCCCTTTCGGGAGCGCGCGCCGCGATGTTTGAAGATGCCCGGCGACGCATGGTCGCTCGTCAGCATGATGTAGGGAAACGACTTGTCGTCCCGCATCAGCACGTTGAATCGCGGCCGCAAGCGCTTGATAAGATTGGCTTCGAGGAGCAGCGCCTCGATTTCGGTGCGGGTGACGACGAACTCCATCGTCACCGTCTCGCGCACCATCCGGCCGATGCGAGCGGTGTGGAAACGCCCCTGCGCGTAGTTGGTCACCCGCTTCTTCAGGCTGCGCGCCTTGCCGACGTAAAGCACGTCGCCGGCGGCGTTCATCATGCGGTAGACGCCGGGCGCGTTGGGCAGGCGCTTGACCAGCGTCTGGATGACCTCGGCCCCGACCATGCCGTCGGAATCGCCGGCATGCGCCGTCCAGTCGATGGCGGTAAACGGAACGTCCGGTCCGTCGACGACCGCAACCTCAAGCTCTTCCGCCTGGCTGTCGTCCTCATCGATATCGTCGCCGGCGATGAAGCCGGCGACATCGTCCGCGGCCGGCGTTCCGCCATCCGCGACCGGAACGCCGGCCGGGTTGATTTTTCTGTTTCCCGAACTCATTCGCCAATGCCTGTCACATCAGGCGTCCGCCACGCAAGATGCTGGCCGCCGTCGA
>JBGTLX010000541.1:0-2914 GCA_041743855.1 Rhizobiaceae bacterium
CGCACGCTCGCCGTCGTCGACCACAATGTCCCGACCTCGTCCGACCGCAAGCTCGGCATCAACCGGAACGAGGAAAGCCGCATCCAGATCGCGGCGCTGGCTGCCAACGCCGCCGATTTCGGCGTCGAATATTATTCCGAGAACGACCGCCGCCAGGGCATCGTCCACATCATCGGCCCGGAGCAGGGCTTTACCCTGCCCGGCATGACCATCGTCTGCGGCGACAGCCATACCTCCACCCATGGCGCTTTCGGCGCGCTGGCGCACGGCATCGGCACGTCCGAGGTCGAGCATGTGCTGGCCACCCAGACGCTGATCCAGCGCAAGGCCAAGAACATGCTGGTGCGCGTCGATGGTGAGCTGCCCGCAGGCGTCACCGCCAAGGACATCATCCTGGCCATCATCGGCGAGATCGGGACGGCCGGCGGCACCGGCTACGTCATCGAATATGCGGGCGAGGCGATCCGCGCTTTGTCGATGGAAGGCCGCATGACGATCTGCAACATGTCGATCGAAGGCGGCGCGCGCGCCGGCCTGATCGCGCCCGACGCCACGACCTTCGCCTATGTGAAGGACAAGCCGCGGGCGCCCAAAGGCGCGGCGTGGGATATGGCGCTCGCCTACTGGAAGACACTGGTCACCGACGAGGGCGCCCATTACGACAAGATCGTGGTGCTCGACGCCGCCGCTTTGCCGCCGATCGTCTCCTGGGGCTCCTCGCCCGAGGATGTCGTGTCGATACAGGGCATTGTGCCCGATCCCGCATTGATCGCCGACGAAACCGTCCGCACCTCAAAACAGCGCGCGCTCGACTATATGGGCCTGACGGCCGGCACGAAAATCACGGACATCGAGCTCGACCGCGTGTTCATCGGCTCCTGCACCAATGGCCGCATCGAGGATCTACGCGCCGCAGCCAAGGTCGTCGAGGGCAAGACCGTCAACCCGCGCGTCGACGCCATGATCGTGCCGGGCTCGGGCCTGGTCAAGGAACAGGCGGAAGCCGAAGGCCTCGACAAGATCTTCCTCGCCGCCGGCTTCGACTGGCGCGAGCCGGGCTGTTCGATGTGCCTGGCCATGAACGACGACCGGCTCAAACCCCACGAACGCTGCGCCTCCACCTCCAACCGCAATTTCGAGGGCCGGCAAGGCTTCAAGGGCCGCACTCACCTGGTGTCGCCGGCAATGGCGGCGGCAGCGGCGATCGCCGGGCGCTTCGTCGATATTCGCGAGTGGAAATGATGCCCAGCCGCAATCTTGTCCGCGCCGCTTAACACGCCAAGAAAAGCGGGCGCGACCGGGTGCGCCTTTCCTACCAGCGGGCGCCCGAAACCCCGGCGGCCCGTGCGGTCGGTTTCGGCTCGTCTTGACGGCGAGCCCGGCGGGCTCTCGTTAACGTCTTTTTCGGGCCTGTGTGATTTCTTCTCGGCCGAGAGGACATCCCCAAAAAATGAGCAGCGCGGCATTTATCCTTGCAATCAATCTGGTGGTCGCCGGATTGCTGGCCGCGTCATTCCTGGCGCTCGCGAGCCATGGCCGGCAACGCCCGGCGGCGCGCTGGCTGGCCGTGAGCTACCTGCTCGGCATGGGCTATTTCGCGATCGAATTCATCGTGCCGCTGTTTGCCGACGCACGCCCCGTGGTCGTTCTTGCCTTCGCGGTGTTTCTGGGCGCTACGGTCGCTTTCAATGTGGGTCTGGCCCGCAAATATGCCGTCGGTTTTCCAGCCTTGCCGGCCGTGCTGTTTTTCGCAGTCGCTACGCTGGCGATATGGTTCGTGCAGGATCTGCCCCGCCATTCGCTGATCCGCATGTCGGTCTATCAGATACCCTACGCCGTCATGCAGGCGGTCGGCTTGTGTATCGTTTTCAGCTCGCGCAACAAGCGGGAGCGGCTGGACACCGTGCTGATGTGCCTGCTCGGCGCAAGCGCCCTGCACTTTCTCGGAAAGCCGCTTCTTGCCAATGCCGTCGGTGGCTGGGGCGACAATCCGCAGGCCTACATGCAAAGCGGATATGCGCTCGTGTCGCAGTCCCTGGGCAGCGTCTTCGGCATTGCCACTGCACTGCTGATACTGGTCATCCTGGCGCGCGACATCCTCGCGGACGCGACCGCCAGATCGGAAACCGACACGCTCTCCGGATTGCTCAATCGCGGCGGTTTCGAGACCCGGGCCGGGCGGGCGCTCCAGGATGCCAGCCGCGTCGGCCTGCCGGTGTCGCTGGTGATTTCCGACCTCGATCACTTCAAGCTGGTGAACGACACGTTTGGCCATGCTTCCGGCGACAAGGTCATTGTCACCTTCGCAGGGTTCCTGCGCTCGGCGCTGGCCGATCACCATGTGGCGGGGCGCATCGGCGGCGAGGAATTCGCGGTTCTCCTGCCGGGCACCAATCTGGTCGCGGCGCGGCTGTTCGCGGAGGGCGCGCGCAACGCCTTCTCGGGGTTGCACATAGAGGGAATGCCGAAGGGAAAGCGCTTTACCGCGAGCTTCGGCATCGCCGAACTTTCGCCCGGAGAGCGCATTGCCGAACTGATGGAGAGAGCGGACAAAGCGCTGTACCTGGCCAAGAACAGCGGTCGGGACTGTGTGAAGATAGCGCCGCCCGACCACCTGCGCAAAGCAGGCGACGAGCCGTCAGCCGCCCTGGTTTGAACCGGTCCCGCTCGATCGAAGCGCGACTGGAGCGGGCTCGGTGACCAGGCGGTACTTGGCCAGTTCTGCAGGCGACAGATAGTAAAGCGCGCGCGGCGGCGTCACCAGCGCATGCAGCCACAGCGCCGGGTCGACGCCCATCTCCGCCAGGTGCCTGGATATGCGGGCGGTCGTCGCCTGCGCATCGGACATGGCTTGCGCCGGCGCGGTCGTGCTCGCCGTCGCGGCATAGAACTGATGCACGCCGATCGCCGCTTC
>JBGTLX010000542.1:0-4011 GCA_041743855.1 Rhizobiaceae bacterium
ACTCCCGTTAAACAGGCGGGCTTTGATGAAACTTTCATGCGATGCCCGCCCCTATCGCAGAAAGGATACTTTGCCGATTTTCAAGCGCTTGTCACGCCCAATCCCCTTGAACGGCTCGAAGGTTGTCGATTCATCAATAACGTCAACTTTTGGCCTTCCAGCCAAAAGGCGATGTTCGCTCATAGAGCCAGTTGTACTGTGTCACCATCTGGTTGGTGCGCGTGTACCGAAAGCCGATAAACCCGATGACCAGCAGAATGATCGTGTCGACGACGTAGTATTGCGCCGTGAACATCGTGCCCTCGAACATCGCGTGATGGATGAACCGGACAGCAATGCCGAGCAGCAGCAGATAGACGACGAGGCTCGACATCGGCCGCCAGGTCTGCGCGGTGGCGCGTCCGGTCATCCAGGCCGCTCCTCCGCCGAGCAGGAAGGTGACCAGCAAGAACTGCCAGACTGTCGGCTCCTCATAAAGAATGCCCTGCATCGATAGTGCCTCCCGGGAATTAATGCCGTCCGCCTTCGAGATAGGCCGCGCGGACTTCCGGATTTGCCAAAAGCTCCTTGCCCGAGCCGCTCATCGTGACGTTGCCGTTGACCATGACGTAGCCGCGATGGGCAAGCTTCAGCGCGCCGAAGGCGTTCTGCTCGACCAGAAACACGGTCAGCCCCTGCGTGCGGTTGAGCTCACGGATAGCGTCGAATATCTGCTTGACGATCAGCGGCGCCAAGCCAAGCGACGGTTCGTCGAGCAAAAGCAGCTTCGGCCGCGCCATCAGCGCGCGCCCGATCGACAGCATCTGCTGTTCGCCGCCCGACAGCGTGCCGCCGCGCTGGGCGATGCGCTCCTTCAGCCGCGGAAAAAGATGGAAAACCTTCTCCACGTCCTCGTCATAGTATTTCAGATTGTCGAGGCTGGCACCCATCTGGAGGTTTTCCATCACCGTCATGCGCGGAAAAATACGCCGGCCTTCCGGCGACTGCGCAATGCGGAGCCGGGCGATGTCGTGCGTCGGCATCTGCGTTATGTCCGTGCCGGCGAATGTGATCTTGCCTTTCTTGGCGCGCGGACTGCCGAAGATCGTCATCATCAGCGTCGATTTGCCCGCGCCGTTGGCGCCAATCAGGGCGACGATTTCGCCCTCGTTGACGGCGACGCTGACGCCGTTGAGCGCGCGGATATTGCCGTAGAAGGTCTCGACGCCTTCTGCCTGCAGCAGCGGTCTGGCGGCCATCATTTTTTTCCTCTGGCCGTGGCGGATTTTACTGCCGCCTTGGCGAAGGCCTTGGCCTGACCGACCCAGTTCTCGCGCGCGATCCTCCCGTCGAAGGCCAGATAGGCCTCGGCGGCTTCGATATCCGTTTTTTTCCAGGCCGCGATCTGATGGAAATGGTACACGCCATGCGCGTTGAGCTTGCTTTCGTTGACCGGCCCGATGCCCTTGATCTGGCCGAGCCTGTCGGCAGCGCCGCCGCGCGGGGCCGACAGCGTGTTGGAAATTGTCTTCGGCTTGGCCGGTTTTGGGACGGGCTTTGTCGGCGCGCGTCTGGCCGCTGCGGCGGACTTCGCGGCAGCCTCTTTTCGGGCCGGCGATTTGGCAGGAACCGATTTTGCCACCGGTGATGATGCGGGAGCGGCAGCTGACCCGCTCTTTGCCGCAACCGGCTTGCTCGCCTTGGCGGGCGCAAGCTTCACGGCCGCTTTTTTTGCCGCCGTCGACTTTGCCGAAATGGCCTTTGCCGGCGAAGATTTAGCCGGCGAAGCTTTGTCTGGAACAGCAGGCTTTGCCGGCCTGGCGGACGCAGCCTTTACCGATCCCGTCAGCGCCGCAGACTTGGCGACTGTCGGCTTCGCTTTTGAGGGAGCGCGTTTGGCGGCGGCCCGCTCCATTTGGGCGGCCTTCGACGCGCCGGGCGAAACCCGCATCACCTCGCCTTTGCTGTCGCTGTGCGAGACGGTGTCGCCGATCGGCCCGGCCATCATCGAAGCGGAATCGGAAGGTCCATGGGCGCGGTCCGGCTCACCGTCAAGTTCCTCGATGACCTGGGTGTCGCCGACCTCGACCAGCACGTCCAGAACCTCCTCGTCGTCGACGCCGAGATAGGCTGCGATGACGCGGGGATCGCTCTTCACCGAGGTCGGATCGCCATCGGAAATCTTGCGGCCGTATTCCAGCACGACGACATGGTCGGAAATCTGCATGACCACCGACATGTCGTGCTCGATCAGCAGGATCGATGTCCCGGTCGTTTCCTTGATGTCGATGAGCAGCGCGTTGAGCGCATGCGATTCCCGGGGATTGAGGCCGGCTGCCGGTTCGTCGAGGCAGAGAAGCTCGGGCTCCGTGCACATGGCCCGGGCGATCTCGAGCCGGCGCTGCGCGCCATAGGGCAGATCGCCGGCGGGATCGTCGGCCCGGTCGACCAGATTGGCCTTTTCCAGCCAGAACCGCGCCAGATCGACGGACGCCGCCGACGCCTTGCGGTAGCCGGTGAACCCGAGCAGCCCCAGAACTGTGAAGCCCGACGCCAGCATCAGCTTGTTGTGCTGCGCGACCAGCAGGTTTTCCAGAACCGTCATGCCCGAAAACAGACGAATATTCTGGAAGGTGCGCGCCACCCTGGCCTTGGCGGGGATCTGGTAGTCCGGCAGGCGCTCGAGCAGGAACTGCTTGCCTGCCTTTCCCGTCAGCGTGATCATGCCTTCCGAAGGCTTGTAGAAGCCGGTGATGCAATTGAACACGGTGGTCTTGCCGGCCCCGTTTGGCCCGATCAATGCGGTGATCTCGCCGCGCCTGGCCGCAAATGACAGGTCGCCGATAGCGACCAGCCCGCCGAACTTCATCGATAGATGCTCGACCTTGAGAATAGCGTCGGTCATGTCGGGTCTCGCATTCATCAACCGTGCCCTTCCTTGGTGAAGGAGCCGGCCACGTTCTTGCGCTCGCGCAGGAAAGCCGTGGGTTCACGTGAGCCGACGAAACCGCGCGGCTTCCACAGCATCACGATGACCATGGCCACGCCGAACAGCAGCATCCGGTAGAGTTCGGGCGTGAAATCGGGCCCGAATATCACCTTCAGGAACTGCAGTTCGCGCAGGATTTCGGTGCCGCCGATCATCACCAGCGCGGCGATGGCGATGCCGGTGAGCGAGCCCATGCCGCCCAGCACCACGATGGCCAGGATGATCGCCGATTCGAGGAAGACAAAAGATTCGGGGCTGACGAAGCCTTGGCGGGCCGCGAAGAACGCACCCGCGAAACCGCCGAACATGGCGCCGATGGCGAAAGCGGTCAGCTTGGTGTTGGTGGTGTTGATGCCGAGCGAGCGGCAGGCGATCTCGTCCTCGCGCAGCGCCTCCCAGGCGCGGCCGACCGGCATGCGCCGCAGCCTGATGGTGACGAAGGCGGTTAGCAGCGCCAGGCCCAGGATCAGGTAGTAGAGGAATATCTTGTAGTAGGCGCCCGACTGGGCGATGTCGAACACCTTGGAGATGTAGTCGGGCGACGACACGTCGAACGAGAACAGGCCGAAGAACGTCACTTTTGGAATGCCCGAAATGCCGGCCGTGCCGTTGGTCACCTCGCGCCAGTTGATCAGCACCAGCCTGATGATCTCGCCGAAGGCCAGCGTCACGATGGCCAGATAGTCGCCGCGCAGCCGGAGCACCGGAAAGCCCAGAATGACGCCCCAGAATGCCGCCATGGCGCCAGCAGCCGGCAGCAGAATCCAGAACGACCAGCCGAGTTCGGTGCCGAGAAGCGCGTAGGAATAGGCTCCGACCGCGTAGAAGGCGACGTAGCCGAGATCGAGCAGGCCGGCGAGGCCGACGACGATGTTCAGCCCCCAGGCCAGCATGACATAGATCAGGATCTGGATGCCGAAATTGTCGACCCATTTCAGCGAACCCTGGAAACCGACCAGAAGCACGATGATGACCGGGTATAGAACGAGCGCGCCGATGGCGATCTTCGACCAGTGCTTCCAGAACAGGTTCTCCTTGGCGCC
>JBGTLX010000543.1:0-4066 GCA_041743855.1 Rhizobiaceae bacterium
GTGCGGACAGCGGTGGTGGTCGGCGAGGCGATGGCCTCACTGGCTGCCCAGAGTGAAAGACCCATGGCGGCGACGCCTGCGCGCATGGTCTTTGCGGTCAGCGCATGGCGCGCCCAGACGGCGTCCGGGCCCTCGGCGAGATAGAGATCGAGCGCGACATCCAGCCCGTTCACCTCTGCGACCGACGGCGTGAAGGGAAACGGCTTGTCCCTCGACCAGGCGTGCTCCCAGTCGAGGATGGAGAGCATCGAGGCGGTGGGCGCAAGCTTGTTGGCCTTCATCTTGGCCCAGGCGCGGTCACTGACGCCGAGCAAGGTCAGCGCAGGCGGCGCGCCCAGGCATTTGCCTGGCCCGGTGACGTAGATGTCGGCCCTGCAGTCCTCGGGATGCGTCTTCATGCCGCCGAAGGAGGAGACTGCGTCGACGATCAGATAGCCGCCATGCGCTGAAACCAGCGCACCGATCGCGTCGATCGGGTTGATCGTGCCCGACGGCGTGTCGTGATGGCAGACGGAGACGATGGTGATTTCCGGATGGCGTTTAAGCATGTCGGCCACCGCCTGCGGGTCGATCGCCTCGTTGTAAGGCGCCTCAATTTCGAGCAGATGCGGCGAATAGCGTTTGGCCCAGTAACCAAAACCCTTGCCGTAGACACCGGAGGCGAGGTTCAGCACCACATCGTCAGGGGTGATCAGCGAGGCGGCGGCGGCTTCCAACCCGAGCACCGCCTCGCCATGCAGGATGACCGGCATGTTGGAGAGGCGCATCGCCGTCTTCGCCTTCAGAACCACGGATTCGTAGAAGGACTGGAACGCCGGATCGTAGTCGTAGAGCACGGTGCGGCCGAGCCCGCGCAGCACCTCCGGATAGGCGTTCACCGGACCCGAAGTCAGCGTGATGACCGGTGGGGCGGTGTCCAGATAGCGCATGGGTCTGTCTCCGGATTGGCGGCGTTAGAGCGAGATGAGGTTAGGTATGGTCAGTTCTGTTTCCCGGCCGGCGAGGCGATCCACGCGAAGGGTCGCGAAGGGCCGTAGCGGGACTACTGTCGAGCGGCCCGATAAAGTGGGCGCCCGCCGGCCGGAAACCCGAAGGGCCGGGTGCATTCACGGCAAATCCTCCTTCGGGCTTCGGCTCGTCCGTACCACCGGTACGACCTTCGCCGAACCCCTCGACCTTGCCGCGAATGCCCTCCGGCAGAACGACCATACCTAATCTCATCTCGCTCTAGCCGTAGAACTGCGTGCCGGTCTTGTAGGTTTTGAAGTTTTCCATGTCGTGCGAATACATAAGCTCCGCGCCATTGTCCTCGGCAAGTTTCTTGACTCGCCGCATCGAGGCCACGCCTGCCACCGGATCGATGTGGAAGGATGCCTGGCACAGCGTCTCCAGGCTCTTTTGCGTGTAGGCGGCGTCGATGGTGAACAGGATCGGCTTGCGCGTCGCAAACTCGACCAGCAGGCTGTAGTGGCCGATCGAGTGGCCGGGCGTCTCGATCAGCCTGACGCCCTTGGCCAGTTCGACATCGCCCTCGACGCCTTCGAAGGTCGAGTTGGCTTTGGTCGTGCCCTCCCGCAGCTGGGCGGTCGCGCCACGCGCCTCGGCCGCTTCGAGCGAAAAACTCAGATCCGAATAGCCGAGATGCTCGAAAGGCAGCGGATTGCAGGCCTGCGGCACTTCGGCCTTGTGGCAGATCTTCTTGGCGTCCGGAAAGTATTTGTTGCCGCCGCAATGGTCGAAGTGAAAATGTGAGTTGAAGACAACATCGATGTCTTTCGGCTCCAGCCCGAGCAGGCCAAGCGCGCCGGGAACCGTCTGGTGCTTCTCCTGGATCGGTTTTTCAAAGGGCAGCACCTTCATGACATGGTCGTAGTCGTAGCCGGTGTCGATCAGAAAGCGGCCCTCGGCATGCTCTATCAGGATCGAATAGACCGGGAAGCGCACCTCGCCGCCGGGTCCGCGATTCCAGAACACATGATAGCCGTCGAGGACCAGCGACCCCCCGTCGAGCAGATAGACCTTGGTATCCGACATGCCTTCCTCCTTCGTCCGGGCGGCCCCCGCCGCCGTTATTGCTCGTCAGCGCGCTCCGCGCTCGTAGGGAATGCCGAGCGCCGCGGGCAGGCCGGCGCGGCGGCCGTACAGCACCAGCATGATCATCACCGCGAGGAACGGCAACATCTGGATCACGTCGGTCGGGATGTTGATGCCGGCGACCTGCATGGCGGTGGTCAGCGACAGGCAGACGCCGAACAGAAGCGCGCCCACCAGCACCCAAAGCGGCCGCCCGCGCGCCAGCATGGCGAGCACGATGCCGAGGAAGCCTGCGCCATTGGTGATGAAAGGGATGAACAGCCCTGCCCCGACATTGGCGAGATAGGCGCCGCCAATGCCCGCGAGCGCGCCCGTGGTCAGGACGGCGACCGTGCGGGTGCGGATGACATCGACACCGGCGACATCGAGCGCTGCCGGCTTGTCGCCGGCTGCCTGGAGATTGAGCCCAAGCTGCGTGCGCCGATAGACATAGGCCATGACGACGACCAGTGCGACCGCCAGATAGACGAGCAGATGATGCCGGAACAAGGCCGCGCCAAGCACCGGAATGTCGGAGAGGAGCGGAATGACGGTGGCTTCCGCCGCCGGCAACCGTGGATAGCTGCGCGAAAACTGGAAATGATGCAGCAGCGCCGTCAGCCCTTCCAGTCCAAGCGTCAGCGCGATGCCGATGACGATCTGGTTCAAGCCGATGCGCACGCACAAAAGCGCCATGATCAGCGCCACGGCTATGCCGCCCGCAGCCCCGGTCAGGAAGCCGAGCCACAGCGAACCGGAATAGAATGCGCCAACGAAGCCAAGATAGGCGCCTGCGATCATCATGCCTTCGATGCCGATGTTGAGCACGCCGGCCTTTTCCGACATCTGCTCGCCGAGCCCCGCCAGCAAAAGCGGGATCGCCGCCGTCACCGCGCCGAAGAGAAGCGCCCCGAGAAAGACCTCGCTGAACAGGGCGCTCATCGCTTCATGCCCTCCGCGCCTGACTGTAGCGATGGTCGACATATTCGGCCAAGGCCAGCATGATCAGCACGATCGAGACCAGCACCAGCGTGAAATGGTTGGGCACGCCGAGCCGGCGCGCCGCACTCTCGCCGCCGATCGACAGCACGGAGAGCAGGAACACGAAGCCGATCGCTGCAAAACCGTTCATGCGCGCCAGGAAAACCGCCGGAATGACGGCAAGTCCGTAGGCCGGGTTCCAGTCGGCGCGCACATTGCCCTGCACGCCGAGAATGTCGACCGCACCCGCGAGCCCGGCAAGCCCCGCCGAAATGGCAAAGACGGCAACGGTGAGCTTTGGCACGCCAAGGCCTGCATGGATGGCGGCGCGGGGGTTGGCGCCGACGATCCTCAGCTTCAGCCCGAAGGCGGTCCGCGTCATCACCAGGTGCACGGCTACGATGGCGATGAGGGCAAAAACCAGCCCGCTGGTGATGGTGGTGTCGAACAGGCGCGGCATCCGGTCCTCGACGGCCAGCGTGCGCGTCTGCGGCACCGTCGTCGCCGGATCGAGGAAGACGAGCTTGACCAGAACATTGGCAAGCGACGTGCCCAGAAACGTCATCATCAGCGTGGTGATGATCTCGTTGACGCCCTGATAGGCGCGCAGCAGCGCGGGCAGCAGCGACCAGACCATGGCGACTGTGGTGGCGATCAGGAACGCGCAGACAAGCGCGAGCCACCCGGGCATGATCCCGACCAGAACCGGCGCGCTGGCTGCGGCGGTCACCGCGCCGAGCAGAAACTGGCCGTCGCCGCCGAGATTCCACAGGCCGGCCCGAAACGCCACGATCAACCCGGCGGCCATGAAGAGCAGCGGGGCCATGCGGGTCAGCGTCTGCTGGATGCCAAGCGGCGAAAAAAGCCCGCGCTCCAGCACGAAGCCGTAATAGGCAAGCGGATTGACGCCGACCGCAAGCAGGATGCCGCCAGCCAGCACGAGCGCCGCAAGAATCGGTCCCAGCGTCATGATCAGACGACGCAGAATGTCCCGGCCCGCGCCGGCCGCGGG
>JBGTLX010000544.1:0-8501 GCA_041743855.1 Rhizobiaceae bacterium
GAGTGCTTCTTAGCTTTCTCCAAGAATCCGCCGCATCTCCTCGGTCGCGGCTTCCCGCTGCGGGTCTTTTCCGGCGGCGTAAGGCAGCGTGAAGGCAACTGGTACATCCGGCTGGACGCCAACGCCTTCGAGCCGCACGTCGTCGCCGATCACCGCGTCCGAAACGGCGATTTCGAGCAGGCTGTCGTCCGGCAGCACATAGGCGCGGCCGGCAAGCAGCGCGCCAGCCGTGCGCGATCCGACAAGTTTTATGCCGTTTGCCTGCAACGCATAGGCAAAGACTTCGAGCCCGCTTCTGGTGCCTTCGTCGATGATGGCGACGAGCGGCTTGCCCCACCGCACATTGGCGAGCGTTACTTCTCCGTCCCGCTCGATCAGCCGAAACGGCGGCGTGTCGCCAAGAAAAAGTTCGGCGGCGTCGGAACTGCCGCCGCCCCAGCGACCGCGCAGATCGAGCACCAGCCCGTCGGCGTCCTTTAGCGGCCCTTCGGCCAGCGCTTCGGCGACGTTGTGCATGGAACGGGGCGCGGCCAGCGTCCAAAGACGAATATAGCCGATCTTGCGGCCGTCTCGCTCGACGATCGAAGCGCTGTCAGCAATCGCTTTCTCGAAAGCAGGAAGCGGCCTCAGCCTCTCCACCTGGACCTTCACGACGATCGGCTCGGCGCCCGCACCGCGCCGCAGCCTGATTTCGACGCTTCGGCCGACCTTGTCGCGGAACGAGCCGATCTCCCGATAGGGCGCTCCGTCGACCGAAACGATCTCGTCGCCGACCAGGATTCCTGCCTTCACCGCGGGGGAGCCGTCATAGACGTCGCTGACGAACAAAGGCCCGCCGCCCGGTCGAACGATCATGCCTATGCCCGGATAGGTGACGTCGCCGCTGGGTGGGAAAAGCCGGCGCATGTCATCGCGGATGGCATAGCGAAACACGTCGGCGATCTCGAAATAGTCGATCGTGCCGGGTTTTAGGCGATCCGTGTGGGAGGCCCGCAGGCTGGCCAGCGCCGCGTCGATTGCGGCATCGACGTGCGCTTCCGGAGCAATTGCATTTATTGGCGATTGCGGATCGCCGATCTCGCGTCGCACCGTCTCGGAAAAACGGTCCAAGACCGACGCGTCGTGGAAATGGTCCATCACGAGTTCGATCGCCCTGTCGAACACGACGTTCCCCGAGCGCGGCGGTTCCGTGGCGGTGGCGAACTCCGGCAAAAGCGGAAAAAGCAGCAGGGCGGCAGCGAACCTGGAAAATTTTATTCGCATGGAAGATATCATCATGCAGCCATTATGGGTGGAACCGAGGCCAGATCGAGACTGGCGATTGACAACATTCCGTGAGCGCTAGGCAACCCCGCTCCCGACCTTGGCCGGGCTGCAGGACCTGAGTGATCGATTGAATTGGCTTCCTGCCCGACGAACGGCCGTAAAGCCTGTTGAAGAGCCGCGCCCGCGATGCGCGAAGCTTGGCAAAGTCCGATTTGCGAGCCTATATCGGAGCATGGTCACACGGCTGTATTCGCACCCTGTTTTTCTCGATCATCTGACGCCGCCAGGCCACCCGGAGCGGCCGGATCGGTTGCGCGCCATCGGCCGTGCGCTCGACGGCGAGGCCTTCGACAGGCTGGCGCGAGCAAAGGCGCCGGAATGCGACCCGGCCACGATCCTCTACGCGCATCCGGAGAGCTTCGTCGAACGCGTCCGCGCGTCGATACCCGAAACGGGACTCGCCGGCATCGATGCCGACACCTCGGTCAGCCCGAAAAGCTGGGTGGCGGCCTTGACCGCTATCGGCGCGGCGAACGCGGCGGTCGACGATGTCTTTTCGGGGGTCGCCAGCAACGCTTTCGTCGCATCGCGCCCGCCCGGCCACCATGCCGAGAAAACCACCGCGATGGGGTTTTGCCTGTTCAACAACGCCGCGATTGCCGCCCGTTACGCGCAGAAGAAGCACGGCGCGGACCGCGTCGCGATCATCGACTGGGACGTTCACCACGGCAACGGCACGCAGGACATTTTCTGGGACGATCCGTCGGTGCTGTATTGCTCGACGCATCAGATGCCGCTCTATCCGGGCACCGGCGCAAAAAACGAGACCGGCGCCGGCAATATCGTCAACGCGCCGCTCGCGCCGAATACCGGCAGCGACCTGTTCCGGGATGCTTTCCTGTCGCGCATCCTGCCGGCGCTTGACGGTTTTTCGCCCGATCTGATCATCATTTCGGCCGGCTTCGACGCGCATCATCGCGACCCGCTGGCCGAGATAAATCTGGTCGAGGGCGATTTCGACTGGGCGACGGGGCAGGTGATGGCGACTGCCACGCGCCATTGTGGCGACAGGGTCGTCAGCCTGCTCGAAGGCGGCTACGATCTCGAGGGACTGGCGTTTTCGGTCGCGGCCCATGTCGGGCGACTGATGAAGGGATAGACGATGGCGGATGTGCCTGACGACGCGATAAAGGCGATGAGCTTCGAGCAGGCGCTGGAAGCGCTGGAGCGCATCGTCGACGATCTGGAGCGCGGCGAGGTGCCGCTCGACCAGTCGATCAAGATCTACGAACGCGGCGAGGCGCTGAAAGCGCATTGCGACAGGCTGTTGAAGGCGGCGGAAGACAAGGTGGAGAAGATAAGATTGTCGCGCGACGGCAAGCCGATCGGCACCGAGTCGCTGGACGCGGAGTGACCACAGGGAACAGCTAAGGAGCAAACCATGTGCAGAAACATCAAAACCCTGTTCAATTTCGATCCGCCGGCGACGGAGAATGAGGTTCGCGACGCCGCACTTCAGTTCGTGCGCAAACTGAGCGGCACGACGAGGCCCTCCAAGCGGAACGAGGAAGCGTTCGACCGCGCCGTGGCGAGCATTTCAGCTGCCGCCCGTGAACTGCTGGACTCTCTCGAAACGTCTCAGCAGCCGCGCGACCGCGAGGTTGAAGCGGCGAAGGCAAGGGCAAGGTCAGCGGTGCGGTTTGCTTAGCACGGGGAAGTCGAAGCGACAGGCGCTAGGCGTTGTCGTGCTCGGCTTTGCGAGCCGGATGTTTGACGTTGAGGACCACAATTTCTGCGGTTGCCTCATCCACCGTGTAGTAGACCAGATAAGAATATTTGCGGGTCACCAATTTACGAACGCCTTCGGTCGTTTGCTGCCGGCCGGCATAGGGAAAGGAGACCAAAGTCCCAAGGCTTTCATAGATCGTCTTGCGAACGCGAAGCGCTGCGGCAGGATTGCGATCTCGCAGATACTCGGCAATTTGCGACAGATTTTCGAGCGCCCGCCCGGTGAAGCGGAGTTTCACGAACCGAAGCGGCGAAATACGGCTCCGACTTCGCCATCGGTGGCAAATTCGTGCCGCCTCGCTTGCGCGAGGCTCTCCAGCACGTCGGACAGGTGTTCCGGCTCGATGTCTTCGAGATGGTCGCCCTTGTCGGCCAGATTTAGCATAACGCGCGCAATTTCCTCCTGATCGTCTGACGACAATCGGCGCACCGCTTCAAGGGCTTTTTCCAGCAAGGCGTTCATAAACTCAGGTTAGACCATTTGGAAAAGCCGGGAAAGGCTTTAGGAATGGCGGCAATCAGTTTGCCCGAGGACCGATCCAAATGAGCTTCTTTCCAGGACGCGACCCCGAGCCTGGCGACGCCTTCGGAAGCGACCAGATCGAATTGATGGTGGTAGCCAACGCCAAGGACATTGGCGGTTTCGAGGTGCGCCGCGCGCTGCCGACGGCCAAGCGCCGGCTGGTCGGCCCGTTCATCTTCTTCGACCGCATGGGTCCGGCTGTCCTGCGCGCCGGCCAGGCGCTCGACGTGCGCCCGCACCCGCATATCGGGCTCGCCACCATCACCTATCTGTTCGACGGCAGGATCAGACACCGCGATTCGCTCGGCACCGAAATGGTCGTCGAACCTGGCGACGTGAATCTGATGACGGCGGGCCGCGGCATCGTCCATTCGGAACGCACGCCCGAGCAACTGCGCGGCGCGCCGATGTCGGTTTCGGGCCTGCAGACCTGGCTGGCCTTGCCCGATGGCGGCGAGGAGGTCGCGCCGGTGTTGGAAAACACCGCCGGTTCGATGCTCCCGGATTTCCATGATGGGGGCGCCACCGGCCGCGCGGTGATTGGCGCATTCGACGGCGTGCGTTCGCCAGTCAGGACCGCGTCGGAAACGCTCTACGTCGACATCCGGCTAGATCCGGGCGCAACCGTGAAAATACCGGCCGAGGCCGAGGAGCGGGCGATCTATGTGCTTGACGGGGCAGTGTCGATCGCCGGCGACTGTTTTTCGGAAAACCGGCTGCTGGTCTTTCGCCCCGGCGACGAGATTGTCGTGTCATCCGAAGGCGGCGCACATTTCATGCTCTTTGGCGGCGCATCGCTCGGCTCCAAGCGCTACATCTGGTGGAACTTCGTGTCGTCTTCCAAGGAACGCATCGAGCAGGCCAAGGGAGAATGGAGGACCGGCCGCTTCGACATCGTGCCAGGCGACGCGGAAGAATTCATACCTCTACCGGAAAGCTGACGAGCCGGCGATGCGCGTTCAAGCGCTGGGATGGTTGGCCGGACGCCGGCTGTCGCGCGTCATCCGTCCCGACATCGCTTGCGTTTGTTCCGGGCTTTCGTCAGGAAGGCCCGATGGATGCGGAAATGCGGGAAACAGGCCGGCTCCGCCTTGACGAGCTCCTCGTCAGGCGTGGGCTGTTTGCGAACCGCTCGCGGGCGCGCGATGCGATAGAGCGCGGCACGGTCAGGGTGGCCGGCGCGGTGGCGGGCAAGCCCGGGCAAAGCGTTGCGCCTTCCAGCGACATCGTCGTCGACGATCCGGCAAAGGACTATGTGTCCCGCGGGGCGCTCAAGCTGATCGCCGGGCTGGACCATTTCGCCTTCGATCCGGCTGGATCGCAGGCGCTGGATATCGGCGCCTCAACCGGTGGCTTTACCCAGGTGCTACTCGAACGCGGTGCTGCCCATGTCACGGCGATCGACGTCGGCCATGGCCAGATGGTTTCGCCATTGAGAAACGATCCGCGCGTCGCCTGCGTCGAGCGCGTGAATGCGCGATACTTGTCGGCGGACGATCTTGGCGGACGCCTGCCGGATTTCCTGGCTTGCGACGTCAGCTTCATTTCGCTTACGCTCGCTTTGCCGCCCGCTTTGCAACTGGCGGTTGATGGCGCGAGGGCGGTGTTCCTGGTCAAGCCGCAATTCGAGGCCGGCCGCGAAGCGATCGGCAAGGGCGGCCTGTTGAAGCGGCCGGAAGACGCGCCGGCGGTAGCCGAAAGGCTGCTCCGATGGCTCGATGATTTTCCGGGCTGGCGCGCCATCGGCCTGCATCCGTCGCCGATCGAGGGCGGCGAGGGAAACCGCGAATTCCTGCTGGCCGGGGTGAAGCTGGGATGAGCAATCTCTTCGAGATAGCGAGGCTCGGCGCTCAAGGGCATGGCGTCGCCGATACCGATTCCGGGCCGGTGTTCATCCCGTTCACGCTGCCCGGCGAAATCGTGACCGCCGCGCGCCGTAAGGACCGCGCGGATCTGATCGCAATCCTTGAGGCATCTCCCCTGCGCATCAATCCCGCATGCCGGCATTTCGGCGTCTGCGGCAGCTGTTCGATGCAGCATCTCGATTACGATGCCTATCTCGACTGGAAGCGAGGGTTGATTGTGCAGCCGCTGAAGAGCCACGGCATAGAAACGATCGTGGCCGATCTCGTCGCGTGTGCGCCGCACAGCCGCCGGCGCGCCGCCTTTACTGCGAAGAAAATCGACGCAGGGGTCGTGCTCGGCTACTACCGGGCTCTGTCCCATGACCTCTTTCACATGGAGGAGTGCCCGGTGCTGCTGCTTTCGATCGTCGAGGCCAGGGGAATGCTGGGCCAACTCGCCTTCATCATCGGCAAGGTGGGAGCGGCTTTCCGCCTGGTTGTGACGGCGACGGAATCGGGTTTCGACGTCGCAGCTTTCGATTGCGGCAAGCCGACCGAGCGCGTCCGCCGTCTGGCGAGCGACTTCGTCATCAATGCCGGAATCGCGCGGCTGTCGATCGACGGCGAGATCATCGTCGAGGTGAGAAAGCCCGCACTGTCCATCGGCGACGTGGCGGTCATCCCGCCGCCGGGCGGCTTCGTCCAGGCGGTGCTCGAGGCCGAGCAGGCGATGGCAGCGCTCGTGGGAGCGCATTTGCGCCGCGCCAAAAAAGTCGCGGATCTCTATGCCGGCTGCGGCGCCTTCGCGCTTCGACTGGCGAAATCCTCCGAAGTCCTTGCGGTGGAAGGCGAAGCGGCGGCGCTCGCGGCGCTCGACTGGGCCTACCGGTTCGGGACGGGCCTGAAGCGCGTGACCGTAGAGCGCCGCGACCTCGAGCGCCGGCCGGTGACGTTCAAGGAACTGAACGCCTTCGACGGGCTGGTGTTCGATCCGCCGCGCGCCGGCGCGGAAGACCAGTCGAGGCAGATCGCGCGCTCCGACGTACCGCTGGTCGCGGCGGTCTCCTGCAACCCGGCGACGCTGGCGCGAGATCTGGCGATTTTGATCGGCGGCGGCTACAAGCTGCTGAGCGTGACCCCCATCGACCAGTTCGTCTGGTCGGCGCATGTCGAGGCGGTGGCGCTGCTGGAAAAGCCGAAGCGAAGGCGGTAGCCGCGGCTTGCATGAAGGCAAGGCCGAGGCGTTGCTTGCCTACCTGGAGCCGGTGCGCTCCGGCGTCTATGCCGCGCTCACACCGCCGTGCCGCCGACCGTCATCTGGTTCATTCTGAGGTGCGGCTGGCCGACGCCGACGGGCACGCCCTGTCCGGCCTTGCCGCACATGCCGATGCCGGTGTCGAGCTGCATGTCGTTGCCGACCATGGAAACGCGGTGCATCGCGTCCGGACCGTTGCCGATCAGCATCGCGCCCTTGATCGGCCGGGTCACCTTGCCGTTCTCGATCCGGTAGGCTTCGGTGCAGCCGAAAACGAATTTTCCCGAGGTGATGTCGACCTGGCCACCGCCGAAGGACACGGCATAGATGCCGTTCTTCACCGAGGCGATGATTTCGGCCGGCTCCATGTCGCCAGCCGTCATGTAGGTGTTGGTCATGCGCGGCATCGGCTGATGCGCATAGGATTCGCGCCGGCCATTGCCTGTGGCGGACATGCCCATGAGCCGGGCGTTCTGGCGATCCTGCATGTAGCCGACGAGCTTGCCATCGTCGATCAGCACATTGTGGGCCGACGGCGTGCCCTCGTCGTCGATGGTCAGCGAACCGCGCCTTTCGGCGATCGTGCCGTCATCGACCACGGTGACGCCCTTTGCGGCGACTTGGCTGCCCAACAGGCCGGCGAAAGCCGAGGTCTTCTTGCGGTTGAAATCGCCTTCGAGGCCATGGCCGACGGCCTCGTGCAGCATCACGCCGGGCCAGCCGCTGGAGAGAACGATGTCGAATGTGCCGGCCGGCGCGGGGATCGCCTCGAGATTGACCAGCGCCTGCCGCAGCGCTTCGACTGCCGCGTGACGCCAACTGTCCTCGACCAGAAACTCGCCAAAACCTTTGCGCCCGCCCATCCCGTAAGAACCGCTTTCCTGCCGGTCGCCATCGCCGACTACCACGGAGACATTCATGCGAACCAGCGGACGGATGTCGCGCACCGTCTGACCGTCGGCGCGCAGGATTTCGATATGCTGCCAGGAAGACGCCAGCGAGGCGGTGACCTGGCGCACGCGCGGGTCGGCGGCGCGCAGATGCGCGTCGATCTCCTGCAGCAGCGCGGCCTTTGCCTCGAAGGAGGGCGAAGTTATCGGGTTTTCATCGCTGTAGAGATGCCGGTTGGTGCGCGCCGGCGATGCGGCGAGTGTCCCGGAATGGCCGCCCTTGACGGCAGCTACGGCGTCGGCGGCGCGCAACAGGCCGGCCTCGGACAGATCGCTCGAATGCGCGTAGCCTGTCGCCTCGCCGGCGACGGCGCGCAGGCCAAAGCCCTGATCGGTCGAGTAGTTGGCGGTCTTCAGCCGACCGTTGTCGAACATCAACGACTCGGACTGGCTGTGTTCGAGATAGAGCTCGCCGTCGTCGGCGCCGTTAATCGTGTCCGCGACGATGCGGCGGATCCTGTCTTCGGAAATGTCGAATTGGCTAAGAAGGCTGTCCATTGCGCGCCTGCCTGTCTGGATTTAACTGTTCAGCCCGATGTAGGAGCCGCGACGCGTTTCGGCAATGTGCTGGGAGTCAGTCTGCCTATGGCAGCGCCGCAAAAGCCTCGCCGAAACCGTTCAAATCGACCGGGATGCCGATGCCTTCTTCCGGCGTCGCGAAAACGATGAACGTGGCCTCCGTGCCGGTCCGCAGCGTGTCGAGCAGCGGTGCTTCCAGAATGACCTCCGCATAACAGCCATCGGCGAAGCACTGCTTGAAATAGGCGCGGCCATTGTCCTTCTTGTCGATGTAGAGGCCAAGGCCGGTCGGCAGTAGCACGCCGAGCGGGGCAAGCACACGCATGATTTCGGCCTTCCTGTCGGCGGTGCGCAGG
>JBGTLX010000545.1:0-6848 GCA_041743855.1 Rhizobiaceae bacterium
GCGTCGGCGATGCTCTCGCTCGATCCCTATCTCGAACGCCGCCCGGCGGAACTGTCGGGCGGCCAGCGCCAGCGCGTCGCCATCGGCCGGGCGCTGGTGCGCGAGCCGAAATTGTTCCTGTTCGACGAGCCGCTGTCCAACCTCGACGCAGCACTCCGGGTCAACACGCGGCTCGAAATCGCTCAGCTGCACCGGCGGCTGTCGGCAACGATGATCTATGTCACGCACGACCAGGTCGAGGCGATGACACTCGCTGACCGCATCGTGGTGAT
Source organism: Rhizobiaceae bacterium (assembly GCA_041743855.1). Lineage (GTDB taxonomy): Bacteria > Pseudomonadota > Alphaproteobacteria > Rhizobiales > Rhizobiaceae > JBGTLX01. The sequence continues at coordinate 273 of JBGTLX010000545.1, forward strand.
GAATGCCGGCCGGGTCGAGCAGGTCGGCGCGCCGATGGAGCTTTACAATACGCCGGCAAACGAGTTCGTCGCCAGCTTCATCGGCTCGCCGAAAATGAACTTTATCGACGCCGGCCGGCTTGGCGACCGCCAAGCCAAAACCGTTGGCGTGCGGCCAGAACACCTGACCGTCGATCGCCAGTCGGGCGACTGGAAAGGCACAGTCATCCACGCCGAGCACCTGGGCGCGGACACCAACCTCTATCTCGACACGGAAAAGGCCGGGCTGCTGACCATCCGCATTTTTGGCGTTTACGACGCCGAGCCGGGCGCGACTTTGTTTGCCACGCCGGATGCAGGCCGGACTTATAGGTTCGGCGCGGACGGGAATGTGATGAATTAGTGCGTCCTTCGAGGTTCGCCCTGCGGGCTCGCACCTTAGATGAGGGAGGTGCGAGCCACCTCCTGAGTGATAAGTTCGGCGCCAACCTTCCCAGTTTAGAAGCTTCCGCTGGCTTCTCCAGTCTGTGAAGTTAGCACCAAGATGCAAATCTCGGGAAGCCGATGCGCAAACATCCCTCATCCTTAGGTGCGAGCGGAGCGAGCCTCGAAGGACGCACCCCCGATAAGGCCGCTACGCGTCCGCCCTCACCATCTGCCGCTGCGTTCCCAAGCCCTCGACGCCAAGCTCCACCACATCACCGGGCTGCAGCCAGACCTGCGGCTTCATGCCCATGCCGACGCCGGGCGGTGTGCCTGTGGAAATAATGTCACCCGGATGCAGCGACATGAATTGCGACAGGTAGGAAACAAGGAACGCGACGCCAAAAACCATCGTCTTCGTCGTGCCGTCCTGCATCGACTTGCCGTTGACGGTCAGCCAGAGTTTCAGATCCTGCGGATCGGCGACCTCGTCCTTCGTCACCAGCCAAGGTCCGGTCGGGCCGAACGTGTCGCAGCTCTTGCCCTTGGTCCATTGGCCCGAGCGTTCCGTCTGGAAGGCGCGTTCGCTGACATCGTGGACGGTGCAGTAGCCGGCTACATAATCCAGCGCATCCGCTTCCGAAACGTATTTCGCGGTGCGGCCGATGACCACGCCGAGTTCGACTTCCCAGTCGGTCTTTTGCGAGCCACGCGGGATCAGGAGATCGTCGTTGGGGCCGACGATCGCCGAGGTCGCCTTCATGAAGATGATCGGCTCGGGCGGCACCGTCGCACCCGTCTCGGCGGCGTGATCGGAGTAGTTGAGCCCGATGCAGATGAACTTTCCGGTTCCCGCGACGCAGGGGCCGAGGCGCGGCTCGCCCGTAACCGGCAACAGGGTTTTGGGATCGAGTTTGGCCAGGCTTGCGAGCGCCGCGGGGTCGATTTCCGCGCCGGCGACGTCCATCATGTGTCCGGTTAGGCTACGGATTTCCCCGTCCGCATCGATCAGGCCGGGACGCTCCGAGCCCGCTTCTCCATACCGCACCAATTTCACGTCAAAACTCCCTGAATGAATTCGTCAAAGCGCCCAGCCGCCGTCAATGGCATAGGCCCGGCCGGTCGTAAACGTCGCGCCGGCAAGATAGACGGCGAGATCGGCGATCTCCTCGGGAGTTCCGAGGCGGCCCATCGGCTGACGCGCGATGAAAGCCGCGCGCGCCTTCTCGTAGTCGCCCTGCGCATGCATGCGGTCCTGCAGGGAGGGACTTTCCACGGTGCCGGGGCAGATTGCGTTGCAGCGTATGCCCTGCGTGATGAAATCCGCGGCCACCGCCTTGGTCAGGCCGATGACGGCGGCCTTGGTGGTGGCGTAAACGAAGCGGTTGGGCGCGCCCTTGATGCTCGACGCGGCCGAAGACATGTTGATGATCGCGCCGCCGCCCCGGTCGAGCATTCCGGGAAGCACCGCGCGGATGGTGCGCACCATCGAGCGCACGTTGAGATCGAAGGCGTAATCGAGATCGCCGTCCTTCATGTCAAGAATGGTGCCGGCATGGACGAAGCCGGCGCAGTTGAACAGAACGTCGATGGCTCCGATCTCGGCGACGGCCTGGTTGACGGCCGCATCGTCCAGCACATCGAGCTTTCGCGTGTGGATGCCGTTCTCGCCACCCAGTTCGGCGAGCAGCTTCTCGTTGATGTCGGTCGCATGCACCGTCGCCCCGGCGCGCGCGAAAGCCAGCGCGGTGGCCTTGCCGATGCCCTGCGCCGCCGCCGTCACCAGAACCGACTTGCCCGAAAGGCTCTCCGCCATGCTTGCTTCCTCGCTTGTGCCTGAACTCGTAGTTTCGCCGCGCTGCTGCGTCAACGCCGGGAAGGAAATATACGCGGAACGGCTTGCACTCGGCCGCCGATAGAGTTTATTTATCGGTAAAGAACAGATTTTCCCCCGTCAAGTCTAAGTAGATCTTGCGGCGTGGACTGTGCCGGTTATGGATTTCCGGTCTGTCACGACGGAACTGCGCCATGATGATCGATACGCATCTGCACATCATCGACAGGACTCGACTGAGCTATCCCTGGCTCGCCGGCGTCCCGAAGCTTGATCGTGATTTCCCCTATGCCGCATATGAACGCGACGCGCGCCGCGCCGGAATTTTGGGCGCGCTGCATATGGAAGTGGATGTCGCGCCCGAGGGCATCGAGCGGGAGATTGCGTTCGTCGAAGAGGTTGCCGGCCAGGAAGGCAATCTTGTCTGCGGGGCCATCGCCGCCTGCCGCCCGGAAGAGCCTGGCTTTGCCGCTTACCTCGAAAAGCAGCGAAAGAATCCGTTTGTGAAAGGCTTTCGCCGCCTTATCAACCCGCTGCCGGAAGAGGTCGCTTCCAGCCGGATCTTTCTCGACAACATCGCAAGGCTGGCGGGAACGGGCCTGACCTTCGATCTGCATGTCCAAGTCCATCAGCTTGCGCGCGCCATGTTGGTGGCCGACAGCGCGCCCGAAGTTCGCTTCGTGCTCGACCATTGCGGCGTGCCCGACATCAAGGGCGGCGGCATGCATCCGTGGCGCGAGCACATCGCCGAACTCGCGAATCGCCCGAACGTCATGGCCAAGATTTCCGGCGTCGTCGCTTATGGCGACCGCGGGAACTGGAGCGTCGAAACGCTCCGGCCGTGGGTAGAGCATGTCGTCGACAGTTTCGGCTGGGACCGAGTCGTGTGGGGCAGCGACTGGCCCGTCTGCACCCTGGGCGGCGGGTTGTTGCCCTGGGTCGCCGCTACCCACGCGCTCATCTCCGGATGCAGCAATGAAGAGCGCGAAAAACTTCTGTGGTGCAACGCAGACCATCTTTGGACGCTTGGCCTGAGCGACGACCGATGATCTTGCCCGCGCCGTTGCGAAGGAAGGATCGCGGTTGCTCTGCCGCTATCTTAAGCAGGTCCGCCGGCGATTTCCCGGGCCTCAACCTTGATGGGCTTGTATTGAAAGGTGGCGCAGATCACGCCGTGGTCGTTGGTGCCGGAAGCCTTGTGGTCGTCGAAATTGAGATGGTCATTGTTGACGGTCATACCATCGAACATCCACAGGCGACGCCTGCTATTGTCATAGAATTCCTCGCTGACGAGGATGTGGTCGAGCGATTCCATGATGTCCTGGTGGATGTGTGTGTAATAGACGTCCCTCGTGCTGCGATATTCCTGTAGCGTCTGCGCCGTGTAGAGGCTGACGTCGCCGCCACCCAGCGAATCGCCGACCAGATAGCGCGGCTGCTCGGTCAGGATGTTCATCGTGTTGCTGTGCTGGCCGTCATTGATGTCGCCGAGCACTATCACAGGCGTCCGGCTGCCCTTCATCTGTTCGGTGAGCATGAAGCGCAGCGCCGCCGCCTCCGCGGTCCGGCGAATGGTGGAGATGGCGGCGCCTATGCCCGTTGCGTGTTTCTTGTAGGTCGCCTCGTCTGCCTCGAACCAGTCCTCGCGAAAAATCTGGGTCGGGCCTTTCGACTTGAAATGGCAGACATAGACATGGACCGGTTCTTCGTCCTCGCGCAGCCGCACGGTGAAGTGCAGAACGGGTCGCGAAAAACTCGTGATCCTGACGCTGATGGCCGGCGTTTGCGGATCGTCGCCGGAGCTCTTCAGCACGAATTTGTCCGGGAACTCCACGATCCATTCCGGGGTTCCGGTCAGAAGGCCCTTGCGCACCAGCGCGGCGCACACGATCCGGGCGCCGTTGGCGTCCCCGGGGGCGAGGAGGTCGTAATCGCCGGTCAGGCCCGACGCATCCAGCGCCCGCGCCAGCGACGCCGGATGCCACAGTTCCTGGAACCCGAATATGTCCGGCTGCAGCATGCGGATGGTTCCCTGCGTCCAGTCGATCTTCCGGTCAAATTCGGCCTGCGACCAGCCATCCCTGTCGGTGTAGATGGGCATGCCGGGTTCATTGAGATTGTAGAGATTGAATGTGCCGATGCTCAAACGCTTCAGGTTCATTGTCTCCTCCTCCGCCAAAATCGCATTCGTTCAAACAACAACGAAACTGTAGCAGAACCGGCGACACAAGCGGATGACAGCACTGAACGCGCCGTCAATCTCGATGAATATTTCGTTTGCGCACGGACGTCGCGGGTCGGCGGCGAGCGCTGGCCGACCGTCAATCCCCGTAAGGCGCCCAGACATTCTTGACCTCGACCGCCCGGCGCAGGAAATAGTCGCCGGCCGCAGCTTCCGCCGTCCAGTCGAGGTTTTTGCCATTGCTGGTCCAGACGCGTTTGAGATTGCCGATCGAGCAGGCCTCGGCCATGGCGCAAATCTGCGCCTCGGCCACGATCCACAGCCCGTCGACATCGTCATGCTTGGCCAGCACGCCGGCAAGCTCGGCCGTCTTGCCGGTGACGATGTTGATCGCGCCCGCCGGCACGTCGGAGTATTCTATGACCTGATAAAGATCGGTCGTCAGCAGCGGATATCTTTGGCTCGGCACGCAGACGATCGTGTTGCCCATGGCGAGCGCCGGCGCCATCAGCGACATCAACCCAAGGAGCGGCGCATCGTCCGGGGCGACGATCCCGATGACGCCGACCGGCTCGTGCAGCGCCAGCGTCACCGCACGGGCCGGTGGCGCATGAACCCTGCCCTCGAACTTGTCGGCCATGCCGGCATAGAAAAAAAGCCTTTCGACCGAGGCGTCGACTTCGGCGCGAGCGGCCTTGGCCGTCGCCCCGGTCAACTGCGTCAGGCGGGCGGCAAACTCGTCGGCGCGGCCGGTCAGATTTTCGGCCAGGAAATAGAGAACCTGGCTACGATTGTAGCCGGTCACCTCCGGCCACGCTTTGCAGTTGCGGGCGGCCGTTACTGCGTCGCGGATGTCCTTGCGACTGCCCAAGCCCACCTCGCCGGCAAGTTTTCCCTTTCGGTCGAGCACGGGAAGCGAATAATTGCCATCCGGCCGGACCTGCTTGCCGCCGATGAACAGTTTTGCGGTGCGGTCGATGGCATTTTCGCCTTCATCGTCGCCGCTATGATTAGCCGGCGAAGCAAATGGCCGAATCGCCGGTCCGTAAGGCAGTTTTTCCGTCAGATATTCGAGCATGCCCTCGCGCCCGCCTTCGCGCCCAAAACCGCTTTCGCGATAGCCGCCGAAGCCGCATGCGGCGTCGAACATGTTGGTGCCGTTGATCCACACGACGCCGGCCTTCAATTGCGGCGCGGCATGCAAAGCGAGGTTGATGTTCTCGCTCCAGACCGATGCCGCGAGGCCGTAGCGCGTGTTGTTGGCGAGTTCGATGGCCTCTTCGGTCGACCGAAAAGTCATGGCGGCGAGCACCGGCCCGAACACCTCCTCCTGCGCCAGAATGTTGGCTGGCGCGACATTGGTGGCGAGCGTCGGCAGGTGAAAATAACCGGTCGAAGGCAGCGCGCAGTCCGGCTGCCAGCACACAGCGCCTTGGCTTGCGCCCTCGGCAAGCAGCCCGCGCACCCGCTCCAACTGCGTCTTGTCGACCAGCGGACCGATATCGGTGTTCTTGTCGAGCGGGCTGCCGACGATCAGCCGCCGCATGCGCGTCTTGACCTTCGCGATGAAGGCGTCGGCAATGCCTTCCTGCACCAAGAGCCGAGAACCGGCGCAGCAGACCTGGCCCTGGTTGAACCAGATGCCGTCGACCAACCCCTCGACAGCGCTGTCAAGATCGGCATCCTCGAACACGATGAAGGCCGACTTGCCGCCGAGTTCCAGCGAGATTTTCTTGCCCGAGCCGGCGGTTGCCTTCCGGATGATTTTGCCAACCTCCGACGAGCCGGTGAAGGCGATTTTCTGGACGCGCGGATGGTTGACCAGTGCGGCGCCCGCGTCGGGTCCGCCGGGCAGTATGTTGACGACGCCTTTGGGCACGCCGGCCCGGTCGCAGATTTCGGCAAACAGAATGGCGGTCAGCGGCGTGAATTCGGCGGGCTTGAGCACCAATGTGCAGCCGGCGGCGAGCGCCGGCGCGATCTTCCAGGCAAGCATCAGCAGCGGGAAATTCCAGGGGATGATCTGGCCGACGACACCGGCCGGCCTATGGCCCGGAAACTCGCGGTCGAGCGCCTGCGCCCAGCCTGCATGATGGATGAAATGGCGGATCGCCAGCGGCACGTCGATGTCGCGGCTTTCGCGGATCGGCTTGCCGTT
>JBGTLX010000546.1:0-1816 GCA_041743855.1 Rhizobiaceae bacterium
GGCGCCAAGCGTTCCGTCGCGCGTGAAGAGCGTAATGCCGCGCCAGCGGCACCAGCCGAAGACCAGCAGCCCGCCGATCACCGCCCGGACGATCGAAACAAAGACGGGATCGTAGCTCGCATAGGAAACCTTGGCGGCGACGCCGTTCAGGCCCCATGAAAAGGTCAGGCCGAGCATGATGGCGGCCGCCGCCATGTCGACCGAATCGCGCCGGTCCATCGCTGTAGCCGCTGCGCTCAAGCCTCCGGCTCCCCGCTTTCATCATCGAAGCCGATCAGGTTCCAGCTCTGGCGCATGTGTGGCGGCATCGGCGCAGTGACGTCAATCACCCCCTTGTCGGGATGCGGGATGATGATGCGGCGGGCGTGAAGATGCAGCTTGTTCTGGACGCCGCCCGGAAAATCCCAATTGGTATCGACCTCGAAATATTTCGGGTCGCCGATGATCGGACAGCCGATATGCGCGGCATGCACACGCAGCTGATGCGTGCGGCCGGTGTAGGGTTCCATCTCCAGCCAGGACATGGTCTGCGCCGCCTGCTCCAGCACCCGATAGTAGGACACCGCATGGTCGGCGCCCTTTTCGCCATGCTTGGCGACACGGACACGGTCGCCGTCGGGCGTCGCTTCCTTGACCAGCCAGGTCGAGATCTTGTCTTCGCGTTTCGGCGGCACGCCTTTGACCAGCGCCCAGTAGGTCTTCTTGGTTTCACGCGCGCGAAAAGCCTCGGCGAGCTTCATGGCCGCAAGCCGCGTGCGCGCGACGACCAGCACGCCCGACGTGTCTCGATCGAGCCGGTGCACCAGCCGCGGCTTCTCGCCCTTCTTGCTGCGCCAGGCTTCCAGCATGTCGTCGACATGGCGCACGACGCCCGAGCCGCCCTGCACGGCCAGGCCGGCCGGCTTGTTGAACACGAAGACCTTTTCGTCCTCGTAGAGCAGCATCTGCCTGAGGACGTCGCCATCTTCCTGGCCGCGAATGGTTTTTGCCGTGAGCGGGCCTGCTCCAGCCTTGTCGACGTCGAGCGGCGGTATGCGCACCATCATGCCAGGCTCGACCCGCGAATCCGCCTTCACCCGGCCGCCGTCGACGCGAACCTGACCGGAGCGCAGCAGCTTCTGCAAATGGCCGAAGCCTAATCCAGGAAAACGCGTCCTGAACCAGCGATCGAGACGCATGCCCGCCTCGCCGTCTTCGACTTTTATCTGCTCTAAGCCAGCCATTGCTCAACCGATCTTTTCAAGTCGGCGGGAATAGCATCAGCCGAGGCTTCTTGCGAGCCACAATCCCAGAAACAAGGCCAAGATCGACCCTATTACGCTGGCAAGCGCGTATCCGAGCGCCGAAACCAGCGCGCCGCGTTCCCAAAGCACCGCGAAATCCAGCGAAAAGGCCGAAAATGTGGTGAAGCCGCCCAGAATGCCGGTGGCGACGAACAGGCGCAGCTCGTTCGATGCGTTGAAGCGCCGCGCCAAAAGCTCGATGAAGACGCCCATGGCCAGACTGCCGGCGATATTGATCGCCATCGTTCCCCACGGAAAATTGGGGCCGACGAGCCGGAGCGACGCCAGATTGATGAGATGGCGGAGCGATGCGCCGATGGCGCCGCCGACGGCCACGAGGAAGAGTTGGAGCATGTTTCAGTTCTATTGGGCTTTGCGGTTTCGTCAACTACGGCGAGACGGCTTCGATTATCAGCCTGCCCCCGCCGGCTCCGACGAAAACCACAGATCCGGATAGATCGCGGTTGCGCTGTCGTCGGGCGCGCGATCGGCCGTCAGCACGATCGACCGCGATTTCCAGGCTTCTCGCTGGC
>JBGTLX010000547.1:0-3467 GCA_041743855.1 Rhizobiaceae bacterium
CAGCCGACGATGAATCGCCGCTAGGCGTTTCGTGATATGATCGTCGTACGCCATCCGATTTCTCCCTTGCTTTGCGCTAAGCATATAGGAGTTGGGGCCGGAGCGCGACGACGGTGTTCGCCGCGTCAGATTTCAAACTGATGGGGTGGACGGCCCCTGCAACAGCATCGATGTGCCAAGATGAGGTCGTTGGTAACGAACTCATTGAGAGGAGCCGTCCATGAACAAGATTAGCACGATCGGGCTCGACCTGGCGAAGAGCGTTTTGCAGGTCCACGGGATTGATACTCAAGGCAGGGTGGTGGTGCGCCGGCAGTTGCGTCGCAAAGAGGTTCTTTCGTTTTTTGCAGAGCTTCCGCCCTGCCTCGTCGGCATGGAAGCTTGCGCCACCGCCCACTACTGGGGCCGTGAGCTGATCAAGCTCGGGCATACCGTCAAGCTGATGCCGCCGGCTTATGTGAAGCCATATGTGAAGCGAGGGAAGACCGACGCGGCGGACGCCGAGGCCATAACCGAAGCGGTCACCCGTCCGACGATGCGCTTTGTTGCGGTCAAGAGCATGGACCAGCAGGCCATTCTGATGCTGCACAGGGTGCGTGATCTTCTTGTTCGCCAGCGCACCATGCTGATCAACGCGTTGCGTGGCCACCTGGCCGAGTTCGGGATCGTGACCGCTCGCGGACCGGCTGGGGTCAAGGCGGCCATCGTGGAACTGCACGCGACGCAAGACAGCCTGCCGCCTTTGGCCAAGATGGCCTTTCATCAGTTGATCGATCGGCTCGAGTCGGTCGGCGAGGAAATCCGCAAGATGGAAAGGGAGATCGTCACTTGGTGTCGGCATAACGATGCCAGCCGGCGGCTGGCGACAATCCCGGGAATCGGGCCGATCACCGCGATAACTGATCGGGACCCCATTCGCGGACTTCATCAAGGCCAGCGGCCATCACGCCGCATCAACAGGCCGGACACATGGCTGCACCCGACCGCGCAGCATCAAAAACCAAAAACCCTCTTGCGCGAAAGGGGCCAATGGTATGGACCCCGCCCTCGCGGCGAGGGAATCTCGAGCGTCAACTGCGATGAAGGAGGATGTCATGCAGGTCGTTCGAATAGGTCTGGATCTTGCGAAGTATGTGTTCGAGGTTCACGGCGTCGACAGCCACGGAAAAGTCGTCGTGCGAAAGACGCTGCGCCGCGATGCGGTAGCCCGCTTCTTCGCCAATCTGCCGCGATGTCTGATCGGCATGGAAGCGTCGAACGGAGCGCATTATTTGGCAAGGGTGCTTTCCGATTTCGGCCATGAAGTTCGGCTGATCAGCCCTCAGTTCGTGACACCATAGTCGAACAAGAACGACCGGAACGATGCGGAAGCTATCTGCGAAGCGGTCGGTCGGCCATCAATGCGCTTTGTGCCACCGAAGTCGACGGATCAGCTGGCGGTCCAGGCCGTTCATCGAATTCGTCGGCGTCTGGTCGCCGACCGGGTCAGGCTCGTTAATCAGATTCGTGGCCTCCTTTCCGAGCATGGGATTGTCATTGCTCGTGACATCTCGCAGCTGCGACGCAGCCTTGCCATCATCGTCGGGAACGACGTTGATGGTCTCAGCGACATGGTCCGTTCGCTGATGAGGGAGTTGCAGGCGGAAATGGCCGAAGTCGATGATCGCATTGCAACCTATGATCGGCGGATACGGCAGATCTTCCGCTCCAGCGAGCAGTGCCAGCGGCTTGGAAAGATCGAAGGCATCGGTCCTGTGACCGCAACCGCCTTGATTGCTGCTGTGGGCGAAAGAACTTGCTTCAAGAACGGCCGCCAGTTTGCGGCATGGCTCGGCCTGGTGCCGAAACAACGATCCAGTGGAGGGCGGGCCCGTCTGTTCGGTATCAGCAAACGCGGCGATCGGTATCTGCGCACATTGATGATCCATGGCGCTCGCGCTGCGCTCGGCAAAGCAGCGGGCAAGCAGGATCCCCGAAGCCTCTGGCTTGGTAGGCTGCGCCAAAGGCGACATCCGAACATCGCGGCTGTCGCGCTCGCCAACAAGAATGCGAGGATCGTGTGGGCCATGCTCTCGGGCGGCACATTCTACGAGCACGCACCATCGGCGAAAGCAGCTTAAGGCGAAGCGGCAAACGAAGGAATAACAGAAGGAGGTCTCACCTCGGCAATTGCAGCAAAATGGCAGGAGATGGTGAAACGGTCATTCCGTCGCTTCCCGAACCTGATGTGTGGACCGGCTTGGCTTTGGCCAATGTCTGGGGGCCGATGAGGTGGAAGCGCGCGAAAATCCATCGGGGCTCGCGGCGAAGACGTTGTCCAGCCGCATCAGGAAGCCGGATATACGTCAGCAGTCGTGACCAGCGATCTTGATCCAGCCAACCTGTTGCAATCGGGCGGGGTCCATATACGTCCACACATGAGACAATACCAGGTGACGTCCCTGGACGTAGTGTAGCTGGGCATCGCGGTGGTCATCGGCGCTTTCCGGTAGGGTCTAGTTGTCGACACCAACCCGCCCACGGAAGGACCAACGATGACCGACGACATGATGAACCTGCGCGCGCTCGTGGAGAAGACCCCAGACGCTGACCTGCTACGGGAGATGATCGGCTTAGCCGCCGAGAAGCTGATGGAGATGGAGGTAGGCGCGGCCACCGGCGCCGCCTATGGCTAGAAGTCGCTGCTCAGGACAGCCCAGCGCAACGGCTATCGCGACCGAGACTGGGAGACACGGGCCGGCACCGTCGAACTGCGCATCCCGAAGCTCACCGCGCTCCACAAGGAGTTTCAAAGGCGCAACGTCCCTATCTGATTTCAATAGGACGTAGCGGCCTGAAGCCCTCCGCAAGTTCAGGTGCGACGTCCCAGGAGTAGATGCCGGTCGGGTTGATGTGTTCCCAGCTCAGAGGAGAGATTCGTTTGAGCTGGGTGTCGGGGATTTTTCGGCCACTCCCGCGGAGGTGCTCGGTGGCCCGGCCGAGATACACGGTATTCCAGTGGACGATGGCACTGACGACAAGATTGAGACCAGAGGCGCGGACTGCCTGGCTTTCGAATGATCTATCCCTGATTTCGGCGGAGTCACTGAAGAAGACTGCGCGCATGAGTTTGGGCGCTGCCTCGCCCTTGTTGAGGCCGGCTTTGCACCGCCGTCGCAAGGCCGGGACTGGAATACCCCCGATCACAAAGGATCGCTCGATCCGGCCGAGTTCCCGCAGGGCTTTGGCCAACTGACTCGGATTCGGTGACGCAGCCAGCGTTGGCAGGTCAAGTTCGGCGCCATTTGTGAGTAGCCGGCGCTCTTTCCACCACCGACAGGACCGGCATGGAAATCTCCGGCTCAATTTATTCTTTCAGAGTGGTCTCCACCGCACTCGCTTCCACAAGCGTGCGATGGACGGGACACCTGTCGGCAATGCGCAAGAGTGCGGCTTGCTGTTCATCGGACAGGTCGCCTTGCAGCCTG
>JBGTLX010000548.1:0-13221 GCA_041743855.1 Rhizobiaceae bacterium
GGATCAGAACGCACGCCGAAGCCTGAGGTATTGCAGCGGCACGCGCCGGCGACGCCGCCGAAAGACGAGCGAAAGCCGCCGCAGGATCAGCCGAGCGCACGAATAGGCGACCCTGAGCCAGCTACGCAGGAGATGAAAAACAACAAGCCGGTTCTGCCTGGCAAGACGATCGCGGAGCCGGCGCGGCCAGCCGCACTGCCGCAGGCAGGCGCCGCGGCGCGCAAGCCGGAGCCTGAGATATTAAAGCAGCACGCGCCGGTGACGCCGCCGAAAGACGAGAAAAAGCCGCCGCAGGATCAGCCGAGCGCACGAGTAGGCGAACCTGAACCAGCTACGCAGGAGATGAAAAACAAGCCTGTTCTGCCGGGCGTAACGATCGAGGCCGACCGAGGTCCCGTGATTGCCCGGGAGCAATTGCCGGGTGGCGGCGGTCCGCCCGCAACCGACAAGGGGCGCGGCGGTGGTGGCGGCGGAGGCGGCGGGTTCCACAAGCGTCTCGGCCCCATCGATTTCTCGGCGAGTCTCGCCGCCGGCCTGCGCGCGGTCAAGCAGAACCTTATCGCGGTGATGATCTTCACAATCGCGAGCAACGTGCTGGTGCTCGCAATTCCGGTTTACCTCTTCCAGATTTCGGATCGCGTCCTGACGAGCCGCTCGATCGACACGCTGGTGATGCTAACGGTTGTGATTGTCGGTGCGGTCATCCTGCAGTCCGTATTCGACGCCATCCGCCGCTTCATACTCATGCGCACCGCGGTCGAGGTCGCTGCCCAACTGGGCGGGCCGATCCTCAGCGCAGCCGCCCGGGCGTCACTGCAGAGCAACGGGCGCGAATATCAGACGCTGGGTGACCTTCAGCAACTGCGTACGTTTCTGGTGTCCGGCACATTGCTGGCCCTTCTCGATGCGCCGATGGCTCCGTTGTTCGTGCTGGCGATATTCCTGATCCACCCCGACCTAGGCTTCATCGTCGTGGCGACAGCTTTGCTGCTGCTGCTGATCACGCTCGCCAACCAGCGCGCAACCGCAAAGCCGTTCAGCGAGGCCAACGCACATCAAACCAAGGCCAATCTTCACGTCGAATCGATGTCGCGCAACTCGCAGATCATCAACGCGCTCGCGATGATACCGGAAGCCGTGTGGATCTGGGGCAAGGATACGGGCAACTCGCTCAGATCGCAGGTTATCGCCCAGGATCGCAACATCGCCTTTGCGTCGCTTTCCAAGGCAGTCCGGCTCCTGACTCAGGTTGTGATGCTCGGCTGGGGCGCTTATCTGGCCATTGAAGGCACAGTTACGGGCGGCATGGTGATCGCCGCGTCTATCATCGCCGGCCGCGCGCTTGGGCCGATCGAGGGTGCGATCGAAGGCTGGAACCAGGTTGTGCAGTCGCGCGCCGCCTACGGCCGCATAAGTGGGCTCCTGAGGGAATCCCCGCTGAACTTCGAACGTTTGAAGCTGCCCAATCCGGAGGGTCGCCTCGATGTCGAGCGGCTGCTGTACGTGCCGCAGGGAACCAAACGTGTCGTGCTCAACGGCGTAGCCTTTGGGCTGACGGCTGGAGACTCGCTCGCCGTCATCGGCAATTCAGGCGCCGGAAAAACGACGTTGGGCAAAATGCTCGTCGGTTCCATCCTTCCAACCTCGGGAAGCGTGCGGCTCGACCTCATGGATCTGCGAAATTGGGATCCACGGCAATTCGGTGAAAACATCGGCTATCTGCCGCAGGACGTTCAGCTTTTTCCGGGGTCGATCAAGGCGAACATTGGCAGAATGCGAGAAGATGCGGAGGATAGCGATATTTACGAAGCAGCCAAGCTGGCCGACGTTCACGAACTGATCGCTTCGCTGCCACACGGCTACGAGACCTTCGTCGCCGCCGACGGCGCGCCGCTCTCGGGTGGCCAGAAGCAGCGGATCGCCTTGGCGCGCGCTTTTTTCGGCAATCCCAAGATGGTCGTGCTCGATGAGCCGAACTCCAACCTCGACACCGCGGGGGAGGCAGCCCTTTCCAAAGCGCTCCAGCACGCCAAGGAGCGGAAAATCACCATGGTCACGATTACGCAGCGGCCCGCCCTGCTCCAGACCGTGGACAAGATACTGGTGCTCGTCAACGGCACCGTAGCGCTGTTCGGCATGCGCCAGGACGTGCTCCAGGCATTGTCGTCACGCGGCATGAGCCTCGACGGCGGCCACTTCAGCAACATTCAGATCAGTTGAGCGATAGACGATGAAGGACGTAGCCAAGATCGAACACGCCCAATGGTACGCCGCAGTTCCGCGTTCCATATGGAAGCAGACGACCGCCGGCCTGCTGTTGCTGGCCATTTCCTTCGGAGGGTTCGGCGGTTGGGCCCTTACCGCCCCGCTCGCCGCCGCGGTCATTGCACAGGGAAGCTTCGTCGCGACCGGGCAGAACAAGATCGTTCAGCATCTTGAAGGGGGCATCATCAAGGAGCTCCTGGTTAGCGAAGGCGATCATGTCGTAGCCGACCAGCCTTTGGTCTTGCTCGATGAAACGGCCGCCCAGGCAAACGAACGGCAGCTGTTCTTCCGCCAGGCGCGACTTGAAGCGATCGTCGCGCGACTGACAGCCGAGGTGCATGGCGCGGAGACGATCAAGTTTCCTCAGCAGATCGCCGAAAATCGAGGCGATCCGGAAATTTCGGCTATCGTCGAAAGCCAGTTGCTCAACTTCGAGGGATCGCGCAGCAAACTAAGAAGCGAAATCGGATTGCTCGATCAGAATATCGAGGCCCTGAAATTTCGCGCCGGCGGCTACGAGCAGTTGCTGAAAGCGGTCACTACGCAGCTGACCCTTCTCCAGGAGGAATACGACGGCAAGAAAATCCTTCTTGACAAGGGTTTGATCCGCGGAACTGAGATCAAAGCGATCAAGCGCGCCATGGCGGATGCCGAAGGGCAGATGGGGCGGCTTACGGCCGAGATATCCGAAACCGGCTCGCAGATCGTCAGGCACGAACAGCAGATGGGCCAGACGGAAAACGCCTACCGCCAGGCGGCGCTTGATGAACTGGAGGGCATCGAAGCCGAACTGGACAGCATCCGTGAACAGTCGCGCGAGGCGCAGAACGTGCTGCGCCGGGCGACGATTCACGCGCCGGTTTCCGGAACAGTCGTGCGGGTGTACTACCACACGTCCGGCGGCGTCATCGAGAGCGGCAAGAGTATTATGGAAATCCTGCCGTCGGACGTGCCGCTCATGATAGAAGTGCAGATACCGCGTACCGAGATCGACAATGTAAAGGTCGGACAGAAGGCGACGGTGCGGCTGGTCGCTCTCAACCAGCGCACGACGCCGGTTCTGGAAGGCGAGGTTTATTATGTGTCGGCCGATTCCCTGCCCGACAGTTCCGCGCCGTCTCCACAGGAAGTTTATCTGGCGCGCGTGAACCTGCCCGTTAGCCAACTGGCGCTTGTGCCTGGATTTGCTCCGACGCCGGGCATGCCCGCAGAAATCCTTATCCAGACAGTGGAGCGGACCTTTTTCAACTATCTGTCCAAGCCGATCAAGGACAGCATGGCCAGGGCCTTCATGGAGCAGTGATCTGGAGCCGAACGGGGGGTTAGAATGCAGATCGATGTCATAACGCGACCGGAAGACCTGAAGAATCTTCGCGAGAACTGGAACGACCTTTACGCCAGGGATCCCGACGCGCATTTCTTCGTGTCCTTTGCTTTTCTCTCCACCTATCTTCGCCGCTTTGATGGCACATGGTTCATCCTGGCGGCTCGCGCGGGGCCGGCGGGCTCGGCCTATGTCGCGCTGCTGCCGCTCAGGCTCCGCACCAGGATGAAGAAGAAGACGGGCGAGGTTTACCACGAGATAAACATGGGGGGTAACCACGCGGCCGACTACACCGGTATCGTCTGCGCACCGGAATGCGCCAATCGGGCAATCGCGGCTTTCGCAAAGCATCTCAAGTCAATGCATTGGGTCAGCTTGCATCTGGAAAATCTCAGAATGTCGGAGAGGAAGGTGCGCTGCCTGATGGAGCACCTGTCGGACAACCGGCTGACCTTCCGCCGGATGAAGCGCGTCAACCAGAGAGATAATGTCGACAACTGCATTTGCCCGGCGATCGATCTGCCGGATTCCTGGGACCGCTATCTCGAGCAAAATCTCAGCTCGAACACACGCCAAAAAATGCGGAGATATTTGCGCAAGCTGGAAAACTCGAGTGAGTTTCGAATAACTCATGCGGACGCCTCGACCATACAGCGTGATATAGAGATCCTGCTCGATTTCTGGCGGATCAAGTGGACAGAGCGGAAAGGCAATCTCGTTCCCGGCCTTGTGAAGAGCAACCGCCTTTTGTTCAAGCACGCCTTTGAAAGTGGAACCCTCTTTTTGCCTGTGCTCTGGCACCATGACCGGCCTGTGAGCGCTCTCGCCATTTTCGTCGATCCGGTCAAAAAAAGCATGCTGTTCCACATGGTAGGGCGCGACGAGACGGCCGATATGATTCCATCGGGACTGGTTCTGCACGGCCATTGCATCCGGCTTGCCATCGAACAGGGCTTCCGGACTTACGATTTCCTGCGCGGCAACGAGCCCTACAAATACTCTTTCGGCGTCCGTGAAACTATTCTCAACTGTACCCTGGTGCGCACCAAGACCGGACGGAACCTTGGAGATCGGTTGGATAGCAGAGCCCTGGGCGGGGCATCCCAGGAGGCGACCCGGCTTCATGCGAAAGGCCAGTTCGTCCAAGCGGAACATGTTTGCCGCCAGATACTGAGCACGGACCCCAATTTTAGCCAGGCTTTGTACACCCTTGGGCACCTTGTGGCTGCCAAGGGCGATCACCGCGAGGCCGAGAAGTGCTTCGGAACACTTGCCGCCCTTTCGCCGCAATCCCCAAAAAACTGGCTCTGTCTGGGTATCGCGCAGCAGGCGCTCAGCGCCCATGGCGCGGCCGTCGCGTCGTTCGAGCGAGCCATGGATTTCAATCCAGACCTTGCCGTGGCGCGTTACGCCCTGGGCCGCAGCCTTCTCGCCCTTCAGCGGTCGGACGAGGCGGCCGAGGCGTTCACACTGGTCCTGCAGAATGGATCTCCCGCGCCCGAGGACGTCGCCCTGCGTGCCAAAGCCCGGCGCCAGTTGCAAAAGCTGAAGGAAGCCCAGCCGCTATACATTTTGAAGAAACCCAAGCCCGAAATGCCCGCCATGCAGCCTTCGGCGCCATTGGGGCTGACAACTCTGCTCGACATCGCGCGTCCGGCGGTCGGGGGCCGTTCCTTTTCCCTGAAGCACAATAGCGATCTTGTCGCCTCGGGTATCTATCCTAAGGGAACTTATCCTCAAGCCGTTGCGAGCGAGGTTCTGGCGCAGATTTACACGAAATAAACTTGTGGACCCGGAAATAATCGCGCTTGTGCCCCAGCTTAGTCACAGTCGCCTTTTATTGGGTCGGCTAGGGCGGTGGAATGCTTGGGGGTAATCAACAACCGATTCAACTGGGGATATCAAGCTTATGCCGCAGCATAGTGCGAACGAACAATATTTACTGGAACTCATCAATGCAGACAGGGCAAAGGCGGGCGTTCAGCCCTTGGCCTTCGACAACGATCTGAGCGAATCGGCCGAAGGGCATAGTCGCTGGATGCTGGCGGCCGATGTGTTTTCGCACACCGGCTCAGGGGGATCGAGTCCCACGGCGCGCATGAGATCCGCCGGCTATACATTCGAAGGTTCCTGGGCGACGGGCGAGAATATCGCTTGGGCGACGACCCGGGCGCCGACGGGCTACGCGGACGAGGTGCGTCTTCTGCATACCAACCTGATGAACTCGCCGGGTCACCGCGCGAATCTCCTCAGCAATAATTTTCGCGAGGTCGGGTTGGGTTTTGAGGTCGGCGACTACCGCGGTCGCTCGAGCGCGTTCGTCACCGAGAACTTCGCGAAGTCCGGTTCAGACATCTTCCTGACCGGTGTCGCCTTCGACGACCGGGATGGGGACAGGTTCTATGATCCGGGTGAAGGCCTGTCGAACATCAGCGTCACTGTGAGAAACACGACCACAGGGGCGACGTACAAGGCTACGACGATGGAAGCCGGCGGGTATGACCTGGCGCTCAAGGCCGGAAATTACACGGTCACCTTCTCCGGCGCTGGAATCGAGACGTCGTCGAAGTCGGTTAGCATCGGCAGCAGGAACGTGAAGCTGGACCTCGTCGATCCCAACACTGGCACAGTGGCGGGCGTTGCGGATTCGGGCGCAGCGCCACAAACTGAGCCGTCTCCGGAACCTGCACCAGCGCCGCAGCCTGCACCGCAGCCGGTCACCAACCCGTGGCTTGCCGATTTCTTCAAGCGGTCCGGCTCAGATTCGCGAACGCTGGCTGCAACTGAAGAGGGCAATGCCCAACCGGGAGAACCGGATGCCGGTTCGCAACGCGCGCTCGACGGGGACAGCCTCGCCTTTCAACTGTCGCGGAAGGTCCCCGCCAATTTTGACGAGATCGCGGATCTTGCCCGCAACTGGACCGATGGGGCTGTCGAAAAGGTCGCAGCCGCATGGGAAACGATGGACCAGCGAGACGGCCATGGTCTTTGGCATGACGACGCACCGGATATGCTGACCGCGAAAATCCTGGCGCACTTCTCAGCAAGCCAGGCCGGTCTGACCCCCGATCTGGTTTAGCACTCCGATCCGTTGCGGGCCGTCAGCAGAAGGCCCGCCACGTCTCGTTTGGGGTCCCTCGACAGAAGAATTCTTGTCACAAAGCCAATCAAAATGATCCGCCCTACCACGACAAAATCGGAGCTGGCGAAGTGCCTCGCCTCGTATCGCGGCGCGTTCCTGGCAGTTGCCGGCTTCAGCGGCCTGATCAACATTCTGATGTTGTCGGGTTCGCTGTTCATGCTCCAGGTTTACGACCGGGTGCTGCCCAGCCGCAGTGTGCCGACACTGGTGGCGCTGATCATTCTTGTCACCGTTCTATATGCCTTTCAGGGCGTGCTTGACGGCGTTCGGGGCCGCATCCTGACGCGAATCGGAGCCGGACTCGACGAGCGTCTCGGCGGCCGCGTTTATGGTATCGTTGCCAGGCTGCCGCTCAGCAAAGGCTCATCGGGCGAAGGCATGCAGCCGTTGCGCGACCTCGACCAGGTCGGCGGCTTTCTCGCGGGCGGCGGACCTGCGACGCTTTTCGACCTGCCCTGGATGCCGCTTTACATCGCGATTTGCTTTGCCTTTCATCCCTGGCTTGGCTTTGCCGCGCTAGCCGGGGCGATCCTGCTCCTTGCCATCACCTTGTTAACCGAAAGGATGGTGCGCGGTCCGGCTTTGCAGATGACCGGTTCGGCCGGGAGGCGAAACGGCTTGGCGCAAGCCAGCATGCGTAACGCCGAGGTGCTTGGGGCAATGGGCATGGGCTCCAATCTTGCTGCCCGCTGGGGTAAGGCAAACGGAGACCACAGGCAGGCGCAGGCTCGGGCAAGCGACCTGTCCGGAGGATTCGGGGCGCTCTCGCGGATCCTGCGCATGATGCTGCAATCAGCGGTCTTGGCAATCGGCGCCTGGCTGGTGATCCACCAGGAGGCGACGCCCGGGGTCATGATCGCAAGCTCCATTCTCACGGCGCGGGCGCTTGCTCCGGTCGAACTGGCGATCGCGCATTGGAAGAATTTTTTGGGAGCCCGGCAGAGCTGGCGGCGCCTAAACGAGCTATTCGCGGATCTTCCCGTGGCCGAGGACGGCCTTCAGCTGCCCCCGCCGGAGAGTGAGTTGTCGGTCGAAAATGTCAGCGTGACGCCGCCAGGCGACCGGCGTCTGGTCGTCCAGGACGTTGCCTTCTCGTTGCACGCAGGTTCCGCGCTTGGGGTTATCGGACCAAGCGCCTCCGGCAAGTCTTCGCTGGCGCGGGCGCTTGTTGGGGTCTGGTCGCCGGCGCGTGGCAAGATTCGCCTCGACGGCGCGGCAATCGAACAATGGCCTGGCGAGTCGCTTGGCCGGCACGTCGGTTACTTGCCGCAGGATGTGGAACTGTTCGCCGGCACTGTCGCGCAAAATATTGGCCGCTTCGACCTGACGCCCAAACCCGCCGCAATCATCGCGGCGGCCAAGTCGGCGGGCATGCACGAAGCGATCCTGCGGCTCCCTCGGGGTTATCAGACGGATATCGGAGACGGCGGCGCGTCTCTGTCCGCCGGGCAGCGCCAACGCATAGGGCTTGCGCGTGCGCTTTATGGCGAGCCATTCCTCGTTGTGCTCGACGAGCCAAACTCGAATCTGGATTCAGCAGGCGACGATGCCTTGAATCAGGCGGTTCTTGATGTGAAGCGGCGCGGTGGCGTTGTGGTGATCGTTGCCCATCGACCAAGCGCACTCGCCGCGGTCGATTTCCTGCTGGTTCTCGAAAGTGGCCATCAGCAAGCATTCGGAACGAAGGAAAAGGTCGCGCGACAGGCTTTGAAACCGGTTCCGGCGCGGCCGTTTCAAACAGTCATGCCAGACAAGCAGGTTGTGACATGACGGAGACGTATGCCCATCGCGGGTTGCGGACACTGAACCATCTGCTTTCGGCCGCGGGCGCCGCCGTGGCTAGGGCCGCGAGGCCGAAAACCGTCGGCAAGCCTTCCCGTGAACTGGCAATGCCGGAATCGGGAAACGTCGACGATTCCATCCGTCGACACGTCCTCGTCGGAGCGGCGGCGGTGGCTCTGCTCGCTGGCGGTCTCGGCGTCTGGGCGGTCACCAGCGAGGTTTCGGGGGCGGTGGTGGCCTCCGGCCATCTTGTCGTCGAATCCAACGTCAAGGCCGTGCAGCATCTGAGCGGCGGGGTTGTCGGAACACTGAACGTGCGAGACGGCGACCAAGTCCAGGCCGGAGACGTTTTGCTTCGGCTGGACGACACGCTGACGCGGGCAAATCTTGCGATTGTGACCAAGAGCCTCGATGAGCTTTCGGCTCGGCGGGCGCGCCTGACAGCCGAGCGGGACGGCGTTGATAAGATCGCTGTTCCGGAGGATCTTCTGATCCGAGCCTCCGCCGATCATGTGGCGGGCGCCATTGCGGGCGAACAAAACCTTTTCACTCTTCGCCGCGCGGCCCGTGACGGACAGATACAGCAGTTGGGAAAACGAATAGCCCAACTCGAGGAGGAGATCGCGGGGGTCGGAGCGCAGAAGGATGGCAAGGAGCGGGAGATCGCGCTGATTGAGGAAGAACTCATTGGCGTGAGGGATCTCTGGGAAAAGAAGCTCATTCAGCGTTCGCGACTGCTTGAACTGGAGCGCGCGGCAGCCCGGCTTGAGGGTGAGCGCGGACAGCTTGCCGCGGCATTGGCGCAGGCCAAGGGCAGGATCAGCGAGATGGAGCTGGCCATTATCCAAATCGAGCAGGATATGCGCAGCGAGGTGGCCAGGGAATTGCGCGAAACGGAGGGCCAGACCGCCGAGTTGGAGGAGCGCCGGGTGGCGGCTGAGGAACTGCTCAGGCAGGTCGACATCCGCGCCCCCCAGAGTGGACGGGTACATGAACTCGCCGTACACACGATCGGCGGCGTCATCGGCCCCGGCGAATCGGTCTTGCGAATAGTTCCAAGCGCCGACGACTTGACCGTGGAGGCTCGCGTGGCGCCTCAGGACATCGATCAAGTCCATCCGGGCCAACCTGCCTTCTTGCGTCTTTCGGCCTTCAATCAGCAAACGACGCCGGAACTAGCCGGCGAGGTAAGCAGCGTTTCGCCAGATCTGATCGAGGATTCCAGGGGCGGAGCGTCGTACTACAATGTTCGTGTGAGCATCGCCGCCAATGAGATAGACCCGGTCGAAGAGCAGAGTTTGAAACCGGGAATGCCGGTTGAGGCCTTCTTGCGCACGTCTGACAGAACAGTGATGTCTTACCTCTTCAAGCCCTTGTCCGACCAGATAAACCGCGCATTCCGCGAATGAACAAGAAGCCAAACCGATCAAATTTATCGGAAGGCTAAAGCCAACAAAGAGATAGAGCGGCGCAGCGATTCTGATTGAAGCGAGTCGCTCTAATTGGCGCCACTTTGAGCCTTGCTGGTTGGATAGAACAGGTCGGAAGCTTACGGCGCTTGCGAAGACCCAGGATAACGGAGCCGACGCGATGACCATCGGCAACCTCAGGACGACATGCGCATATCTCGTTAACCATGATCCTGATTTCGCCGGAAGCATGTCGTGGCGTTCATTTCATGGACTGTTCCGTAAACAGGCGACAGCTTACATTTCATGTGCTCCGGTCACGCGCCGGAGCGTGAGCGGATGATTGGGTAGAGCATATGAGCGACTGGATCGCGATCGAGCAATGGTCGGAATGCGTGCGCATGGAGAGGCCGGGGATTGTCTTCGAGCTTCGCAACGAACAAGGCCTGAGCCTCTTTACCCCGTGCGTGCTTCCGCTTCCCGAGGCGCCCTTCGACTGGCAATCGCCGCCTGATCGATTTCGGGCCGTCGAGGCGGCCCGGCCCCGGCACTCCGCGCCCATCCCCAAGCCACAAGACGAGTAGAGCATCGGACCGAAAAGTGGAATCCGGTTTTCGGATTATTCCGATGCTCATTCAAAGTGTTAGATCGCCTTCTCCGTTCACTCCTCGCGGAAAGCGCGGCTGAACTGGTCGTTGAGCGGCTTGACCAGGTAGGAGAGCACGGTGCGCTCCTCCGTCTCGATAAAGACTTCAACCGGCATGCCGGGAACCAGCCGCACGTCGCCGAGCCGAGCCGTTTCGGTTTCCGGCACGGCGACGCGGACCGTGTAGAAGGAAGCGCCGGTGCTCTGATCCTGGGAAATATCGGCCGACATGCGGCTGATCTTGCCCAGGATTTCCGGTGTCGTGCGCTGGTTGAAGGCGGAAAAGCGCAACAGCGCCTCCTGCCCGATCCGGATGCGGTCGATCTCCTGCGGCGCAATGCGCGCTTCAACCGTCAGTTCGTCAGCCGCGGGGACGACCAGCATCAGCGTCTCGCCCGGCTGGATGACACCGCCCACCGTGTGGATCTCGAGCTGATGAACTGTGCCGTCCTGCGGCGCTCTTAGTTCGATTCGATTGAGTTGGTCCTCGGCGGCGATCTTGCGCTCGCCAAGTTCGGAGGATCTGACGCCGATGTCGGCCAGTTCCGCGGCCACTTCGGATCGAAGATCCTGGTCGATCTGGATAATTTGCAACTCGACCTCCGCGATCCTCCCCATGGCCTGGGCCCTTGCGGCGACCAGTTGGCCGCGCTCGCCGTCCAGCCTGGCTTCGGCCCGCTCCAGTTCCGTCATGCGCGTAATCGGGACGAGACCCTGATTGTAGAGATTTGCGAGGCCCTCGAGTTCCTTCCTTATCAGCCCGATTTCGCGTTGCTTGGCTGCAATCTGGCCGGTGACCCCTTCGACCTCCTCTTGCGTCTGAGCGATCCGCTCGCGAAGCTGGGCCTTGTTGCCGGCGCGGGCTTCCCGCCTCAGCTCGAACAGGCTCTGCTCCCCGCCAATCTGCCGGGCGATTTCCAGCTCGCCTTTGCGGGCCAGGAGCGCCTCGGGAAAAGTCACCGCGTCTGCCCCGGCGCGCTCGGCCTCCAGGCGCGCGCCGCGCGCCGAAAACTCGTCCAGCCGCGTGGTCAGGATGGACAGATTGGCGCGGGTTTGCGTCTCGTCCAGGCGGATGAGGACTTCGCCGGCTTTTACCGTATCGCCTTCCTCGACAAGAATATCGCCGACCACGCCGCCGGTCGGATGCTGGATCCGCTTCACATTGGTGTCGACGACCAGCAAACCCGTCGCAATCACCGCGCCGGCGAGCTTGGTCGTGGCGGCCCACCCCCCCACTCCGCCGAAAAGCAGAGCCACGGTAGCCATGCCGGCGACAAGATGGCGGCGGATGGAGCCGCGGCGGGACATAGGCTTTGGTCCTTCGGTCATTGTTGCCCTCAGTTCACGACCGCGATCCTGGCCGGCGCGGGCGTGGGCCGAAGCACTTTCTGCAGCACCTCGTCCTTTGGCCCCATCGCCTGCAAGCGGCCTTCGGCGAGAACCATCGCCAGGTCGACGCCGGCAAGCGCGCTCGGCCTGTGCGCGACCACAACGACCACGCCGCCGCGCAGGCGCACGCCGAGGATCGCCTTTGTCAACGCCTCGTCCCCATCCCCGTCCAGGTTGGAATTGGGCTCGTCGAGAACAATCAGGAACGGATCTCCGTAAAGAGCCCGCGCCAGTGCGATGCGCTGGCGCTGCCCGGCTGAAAGCGCCGCACCGCCTTCGCCGATGGCAGTCTCGTAGCCGTGCGGCAGGCTAAGGATCATTTCGTGCACACCAGCCGCCCGCGCCGCCGCAACGATCGCGTCGGAAGTAGAATCCGGATCGAAGCGGGCGATGTTTGCTGCGATGTCGCCGTCGAAGAGCTCGACGTTCTGTGGCAGGTAACCGACATGCCGGCCGAGCGCCTCGGGCGACCATTGATCGAGCGCCGCCCCATCCAGGCGGACCGTGCCTCGCAAAGGAGTCCAGACGCCGACCAGAGCCCGCGCGAGCGATGTCTTGCCAGACGCACTCGGGCCGATCACACCCAGCGCGCTGCCCCGCGGAATGACGAAACTCACATCCTGTAGGACGATCTTTTGCTGGCCGGGCGGAGTGACGCTGAGATTCAGCACGGCAATCTCGCGCTGCGGCGCCGGCAGTGCGAGCGGAGCATGGCGGTCGTTCATTGTCATGAAAAGCTCGTTCAGCCGGCCGCAGCCTTGCCTTGCCGCCTGGAAGTTGCGCCAATTGGCGATAGCGAGATCTACCGGGGCCAGCGCGCGGGCGCTAAGGATTGAGCCGGCAATGATGACGCCCGCCGTCGCTTCGCCGTTGATCACCAGATAGGCGCCGATGCCGAGCACGGCCGATTGCAACGCCATCCGCAAGACCTTTGCCATGGCGCCGAGACCGCCGCCAACGTCGGCCGCGCGCTGCTGCGCATCGACATGGGCTGCATTCGCCTTGGCCCAGACGGCGGCGAGGCTGCCCACCATACCCATCGCCAAAAGGGCTTCGGCGTTGCGACGACTCGCCTCGGCCAGACTGTTGCGCGCCGCGCCGGATCTTGCCGCGTCTTGGGTCGGATGACGCGTCAGGACCTCGGTCGTCGCAGTCAGCGCCAGGAGGATTAGAGCGCCGACCGTGGCCGTGACGCCGATCCAGAAATGGAAGAAAAAGCAGACGGCGAGATAGAGCGGAATCCAGGGCAGGTCGAAGAGCGCCG
>JBGTLX010000549.1:0-1695 GCA_041743855.1 Rhizobiaceae bacterium
CGTTGACGAGCGCATCGATGAAGGCCTCGATCTCGTTACGGTATGCACCGGCGTAGCGTTCGAGGAAAAAATTCTGGACGGGGTCGGCGGTGACGCCCGCCGCGCCAGCGAAACGCACCGTCGTCTCGTGCACGTTGCCGGCCGACAGCAGGCCCTTTGAGCCGTGCACCTCGACGCGCTGGTCGTAGCCATAGGTGGCGCGGCGCGAGTTGGAAATCTGGCAGATCTTGCCGCTCGCCGTCTTCAGCATGACGGCGGCCGTGTCGACGTCGCCGGCTTTCCCAATCGCCGGATCGACCAGCGCCGAGCCCATCGCAAAAACCTCGATTGCGTCTTCGCCGAGCAGAAAGCGCGCCATGTCGAAATCATGGATCATCATGTCGCGGAACAGGCCGCCGGAGCGCTCGATGTAGGACACGGGCGGCGGAGCCGGATCGCGCGACAGAATGGTGACGAGTTCGACCTCGCCGGCCGCGCCCTCGGCCAGCCGCCGCTGCAGGGCGGCGAAGTTGGGGTCGAAGCGGCGGTTGAAGCCGATCATCAATGTCGTGCCGGCTTTTTCGACGCGCGCCAGAGTTTCGCGGATGCGGGCAGCACTCAGATCGACCGGCTTTTCACAAAACACCGCCTTGCCGGCGGCGGCCGCCTGGTCGATGAAATCGGCATGGGTGTCGGTCGGCGTGCCGATCAGCACCGCGTCGATCGATCTGTCGGCCAGAATGTCCTCGGCCGACCGGACCGGCGCGCCGGTGGCCGCCGACAGCGCTTTTGCCCCATCCGGGAATGGATCCGCGATCGCGGCCAGTTTCGCGCGCGACGAGGCGGCGATGTTCCTGCCGTGGATTTGGCCGATGCGTCCGGCGCCGAGCAGCCCTATCGAAATCATGCTTTTTCAACGCCTTCCAGTTTCCGGATCTTCTAAATAGAATAAATATTCCACATTGACTGTCAAATGGAATTTGTGTTTCATATTGGAATTCCACAGTCCGGCCGCAATGGCGCAAAAACGGTTTTTGCAGGGGAGGATGGCATGACCCGACGTAGCGAGCCGGCACTCGATGTCATCACCATCGGGCGCGCTTCGGTCGATCTCTACGGCCAGCAGATCGGCTCAAGGCTGGAAGACATCACCTCCTTCGCCAAATCAGTCGGCGGCTGCCCGGCCAACATCGCCATCGGCACGGCCCGGCTGGGGCTGAAATCGGCGCTTCTGACCCGCGTCGGCGACGAGCAGATGGGGCGCTTCATCCGCGAGCAGATGGTTCGCGAAGGGGTCGATACGAAGGGCATCACGACCGACAAGGAGCGGCTGACGGCGCTGGTGCTGCTGTCGGTCGAGGACGAGGGCGTCTCGCCGATGATCTTCGTGCGCACCGACTGCGCCGACATGGCGCTGTCGCCAGAGGACGTGGACGAGGATTTCGTCGCGTCGGCGCGCGCCATCGTCGTCACCGGCACGCATTTTTCCCGCGAACACAGCGACGCGGCGCAGCGCAAGGCGATCAAAATCGCCAAGGCCAATGGCGGCAAGGTCGTGTTCGACATTGACTACCGCCCGAACCTCTGGGGGCTCGCCGGCCACGCCGAGGGTTTCGAGCGCTATGTGAAATCGGACATTGTTTCACAAAGACTGAAGACGGTGCTGCCCGACTGCGACCTGATCGTCGGCACCGAGGAAGAAATCATGATCGCGTC
>JBGTLX010000550.1:0-1756 GCA_041743855.1 Rhizobiaceae bacterium
GCGCAATGCCAAGCGCATCGATCAGGAACGAATGGCGCTGAAGAAACTGCCGGTCCGCAAGACCGCCGATTATGAGGAGGTCAACGTCGACGTCACGACATCCAGCGCCTTCACCTTGCGCAAGGTGTTTTACTCGGTGCCGTCCCGGCTGATCGGTCACCGGCTGCGCGTGCGTCTTTATGACGACCGGCTCGAATGCTTCCAGGGCGCCACGCACATCATCACCTTGCGGCGCGGGCGAGCGCAGCCAAACGGCAAGCATGGCCATGTCATCGACTATCGCCATGTCATCCACTCCCTGCGCCGCAAGCCGATGGCGCTGCTCAATCTGGTCTATCGTGACCAGCTCTTTCCACGCCGCGCCTATGCGCTTGCGTTCGACGCCTTGCTCGCCGGAATCGGCGAGAGACCAGCCTGCCGCGCCATGGTCGGGCTTCTGGCGCTCGCACACGAACGGGCCTGCGAGGCGGAACTCGGCGTCGTTCTGCAAACCACTCTCGACGACGGCATCCTGCCGGACCTCCAGGCGTTGATCGAACGATTCCGCCCCAAGGACATGGCGCTGCCGGTCGTCATCGTCACGCTGCCCTCGCTCGCCATCTACGACCAGATCGCCGCGACCGTGGGAGAAGCCGCATGAACGCGACCGTCAAGATCGACGCCGCCCGTGTCGAGCTGCTGCTCAGCGAACTGCGTCTGCCCGGCATCAAGCTGATCTGGGCCGCCCTGGCGGAGACCGCCGACAAGGAAGGCTGGCCTGCCGCACGCTTCCTGGCTGCGCTGGCCGAACAGGAGATGGTGGAGCGAAGTCGGCGCCGCTTCGAACGTCATCTGGAAGAAGCCCGCCTGCCACCGGGAAAGACCCTCGATGCGTTCGACTTCGATGCCGTACCGATGGTCTCAAAGGCGCAGGTGCAGGCGCTCGCCGCCGGTGACGCCTGGCTCGAAAAGGGCGCCAATCTCCTGTGTTTTGGCCCGCCTGGCAGTGGCAAATCGCATCTGGCGGCGGCGCTCGGCATGGCCCTGATCGAAAAGTGCTGGCGCGTGTTGTTCACCAGAACCACCGACCTCGTGCAAAAACTCCAGATTGCGCGCCGCGATCTCGTGCTCGAAGCGGCGATCGCCAAACTCGACAAATATCATCTGCTGATTCTCGACGATCTCGCCTATGTGACCAAGGATCAAGCCGAGACCAGCGTTCTGTTCGAACTGATCAGCGCCCGCTACGAGCGGCGATCGATGCTCATCACCGCCAATCAACCATTCGGCGAATGGGGAAAAATCTTCCCGGATCAAGCCATGACCCTCGCCGCCATCGATCGCCTTGTCCACCACGCCACGATCCTCGAAATGAACGTCGACAGCTATCGCCGAAAAGAGGCTGTCGACAAGGCTCGTGGAGCCGGACGACCGCCAACGCGCGCGACAATCAAGACGTCATCCTGATTGTCGCTCCACGACAATCAAATCACGCGTCACGAAGATATCCCTTGCGTTATCGTCGGGCCGCGACAATCATCCTCCCGCCGCGACCGCCGAAATGGCCATCCTGATTGTCGCTGTGTTCCCATCCAGATTGTCGCGCTACAGAATCGGATCAAGGAGTGTCAGATCGACCTGTTTGCCGACCGAGGCGTGCAATTTGCCCGTCGCGCAAAGGGCCTTGTAGAGCGAGTCGTAGGCCTGCCCCACAATCGTTTCGGGCTCGATGTGCGGGTGCTTTTGCGAGATGGCAGCAGCTGCACCTGTCGATATA
>JBGTLX010000551.1:0-4609 GCA_041743855.1 Rhizobiaceae bacterium
TCTCCCAGGCCAGGGGGCAAACTGAACCGGCGAAGGGGCCTTCAAGCTGCCTTGGCTCGGGCGCTCGCCGCCGGCATGAGAACCCTGAGATCGCCGGGTTGGATTTCAAACTCGGTTTGTCTCTGCAAGGGAATGAGTTCGCCATCCAGTGCGGCCGGCAGGCGGGTGCGGCGCGACAGTACCGTCAGCAATACCTTTCGGGCTTCGTAAACCTCGACCTGACCGTTGGCGGCCCACTTGCCGCGCGCCATGTTGACAAGCAGCCGAAACAGTTCGGATCGGCGGCGTGATAAGGTAACGTAGATACCGAGCGTGCCGCCGTCCGGGCAGTCGGCGTATGGAAGATGGCCGTCGCCGAAGAGGTTGTTCGAGATACCCACCGCGGTGGCGCGCATCTCGACTGCGGCGCCGCCGATGTCCAGGCGCACCTTTATCGTCCGAGGATCAACCACGGTCGTCCAGGCGGCCCGTGCCGAGGCATAAAGCTTGCCTGCCCGGGACGCGAACTCCATTCCCTCGCGAACTTCGATCATCCGGGCATGCATGCCGATCGAGAACTGATGAACGAAAGGCTTCCCATTGGCGGTGGCGATGTCGACGGCCCTTACCTTGCCGGTGGCGTAGGCAAGAATCGCGGCATCCAGGGCGAGGGGGACGGCCAGACTGCGTGCGAACAAGTTCATGGTGCCCGCGGGCAGAACGGCGAGAATCTTTTGAGTGTCCATCATTTTTCCGGCGGCGGCCGAAACGGTTCCGTCGCCTCCGCCGATCAGAACGACGTCCGCCGAGCTGGAGCACGCATCGCTCAAGGCCGCCTCCAAATGGCTGCCCGAAACAATGTTGATGTCTACTATGTGGCCTTCTGCCATCAGCGCTTCGGAGATACTGGCCGATAGAACGTCCAGATCCGCTGTTCGCAGAATGCCGCCTTCTCGGTTGAGAACAGCAACAAACCGCATGCATTCCCCCTCTTCCACTCCGAGGAGTGGTCTCTGAACCTGACAGGCCAGTCGGACTGAACGGCCCGCCGCCACATTGGTTCCCGGGTCGGAATGCAATCGCGTGCGGACCAAAAGCCCTAATTTTTCGGAACTAGAATGCTGTCACGACGTTGTGAACGGGTAACAGGCCGCGTCCAGTTCTTACGAGAGAGCACGTCGAAGGCGGCACAGAAATACGTATCTTGAACCTCAAGGAGAATGATTATGATCCGCAATCTTTTGGCCACTACCGCCATCGCGACACTTGTCGCATCCGGCGCCTATGCCCAGGACACGACCGCCCCGGCAGAGCCGGCGCCGATGACGCAGGACGCCGCCCCGGCAACTGCCGAGACGACGACCGCCGTAGATGGATATCTTGCTTCCAACATGATCGGTGAAACCGTCTATAACGGCACCGGCGACGACGCTGAAAACATCGGCGAAGTCAACGACATCGTGCTGAACGCCGAAGGCAATATCGCGTCGATCGTGATCGGCGTCGGCGGCTTCCTCGGCATTGGCGAAAAGAACGTCGCCGTTGAGTTCTCGGAAGTCGACTGGGCCGAGCGCGATGGCGATCGCTGGCTGGTGATCGCGGCTACCAAGGAACAGCTCGAGCAACAGGTTGCCTTCGATCCTGCTCCGTACGAGCCTGCGCCTGCCGCCGTTGCCACCGACACGACGGCCCCGGCTGCGGTTGACCCGGCTGCTCCAGCCACGGATACCGCCGCCGCGCCAGCTCCGGCCGAGCCGGCTGCCCCAGCCACGGATACCGCTGAAGCCCCAGCCGCCGACCCGGCTGCTCCGGCAACGGAAACCGCTGAAGCCCCGGCAGCAGATCCGGCCGCCCCAGCGACCGATGCCGCTGAAGCTCCGGCAGACCCGGCTGCACCGGCGACTGAACAAACCGCTCAGGCAACAACCCCTGTCGATCCGGCAGCCCCGGCTGTGGAAACCGACACCACGGAAACCGCGGCGATCGATCGCTCGACTCTGACCGAAATTCCGATGGACCAGATCCGGTCCGAGGATCTCGTCGGAACGACAGTCTATGGCGCTGAAGACGCCAATGTCGGCGAAATCGGCGATGTGGTTCTGAGCGCCGATGGCAAGGTCGATGCGGTCATCATCGATGTCGGCGGGTTCCTCGGCATGGGTGAAAAGGAAGTTGCGGTCGGCATGGACAATCTTGCATTCATGCAGGATGGTGCCGAAGCTCGCTACCTCTACACCACGTTCACGAAGGAGCAACTCGAAGCAGCCGTCGCTTATGATAAAGCAACATATGCCGACAAGCGGGATGAGCAGCGCCTGATGATGCAATAATCACGATCTCAACGCGAAAGCCCGCGCCGGAAACGGCGCGGGCTTTTTGTTGTCTGGAATCGGCATCTGGTATCTGCCTGGCTGTGAACAATTGGCATTACTGTTCATGATTATCGAACAGTCCATGCTGTGCTTGACTTCTTTTTGACTCGAGGCTTCTGACCGATATTGCGGTCAGGCGGCGGATCCGCTGCGAGAAAGCGAAAGGAGCAGACTATGCTCGACCAGATCAAAGGCCTTCATCACGTCACGTCGATGGCGAAAGATGCGCGAATGAATAATGCGTTCTTCACGAAAACGCTTGGCCTGCGCCGGGTGAAGAAGACCGTCAATTTCGACGCGCCCGACGTCTATCATCTCTACTACGCCGACGAATTCGGCACGCCCGGCTCGGTGATGACCTATTTTCCGTTCCCCAACATCGGCAAGGGCCGTCCCGGGGCGGGCGAAGTCTCGACAACGATCTTCTCAATTCCGGAAGGCTCGATGCCGTACTGGTCGAAGCGGCTCGCCGAACGGGGCGTTTCGGGCCTCAACGCGGAGACCGCTTTTGGGGAGAAACGCCTCGCTTTCAGCGGACCGGACGGCGACGGCTTCGCGCTGGTCGAGGCAAAAGGCGACACGCGCGCGCCCTGGTCGAAAGGCGGCGTTGCCGCCGATGAAGCAATCCGTGGATTTCAGTCGGTCTCGCTCAGGCTGAAGGATGGCGGCGCGACGGAAGAGCTGCTCAGATTCATGGGATATGAGCGTGTCGACAGTGCCGGCAACACCAGCCGGCTTGCCCTGAAGAACGGCAACGGCGCCGATGTCATCGACATCGAGACGGTCCCCGGCGCGTCTTTAGCCGATCTCGGCGCGGGCTCGGTCCACCACATCGCGTTTTCGGTCGAAAACCGGGCGAAGCAGTTTGAGGTGCGCAAGGCGCTGATGAACACCGGCTACCAGGTGACGCCCGTCATCGACCGCGATTATTTCTGGGCGATCTATTTCCGCACGCCGGGCGGCGTGCTGTTCGAGGTGGCCACCAACGAGCCGGGCTTCGACCGCGACGAGGACACTGCGCATCTGGGCGAAGCGCTAAAACTTCCCGGCCAGCACGCCCATTTGAGGGACTACCTCGAAAAGCATCTGCAACCGCTCGGCGATTGAAAGGACCATCGACATGTCCACGGACGCTTATGTCCACAAAATTCTGCCCGGTTTGCCGGGCGGACCCTTGCTGTTTGTCTTTCACGGAACGGGCGGCGATGAAAATCAGTTTTTGTCGCTCGGCCAGGACCTGATGCCGCGCGCGACCATCGTCTCACCGCGCGGCGACGTGTCGGAACAGGGCGCGGCGCGCTTCTTCCGGCGCACCGGCGAAGGCATCTACGACATGGATGACCTCGCACGGGCGACGCAAACGATGGTGGGCTTCGTTCAGGCCCATATCGAGGCGGCAGCACCGTCCGCCGTGCTTGGTCTCGGCTATTCCAACGGCGCGAATATGCTTGCTTCCGTGCAGTTCAAAAACGCAACGCTTTTCGAAGCCGCCGTGCTGATGCACCCGCTGATCCCGTTCGCGCCCGAGATCGACGGCGATTTTGCAGGCAAGCGCATCTTGATCACGGCCGGCCGGCGCGATCCGATCTGTCCGCCGGACATCACCGCGCGGCTCGAATCCCATCTTCGCCGGACACAAGCGAACGTCACCGTCGAATGGCACGAGGGCGGCCACGAAATTCGCCCGACCGAGATCGAGGCGGCGCGACACTTCTTCGCGGCTGAACGGGAGCTTCAGCGATGAGTGACGAACGCCCTGAAATCCAGTTGCAGGATACCGGCTCCAAGGGACGGTATTTTCTGCGCTCGCCTGCCGGCGAGATGGCCGAGATGACGTTCACCAAGATCGGCGACCATCAGATCATCATCGACCATACAGCAGTGCCGGACGCGTTTCGCGGACAGGGCGCTGGCCTGCGTCTGGTGACCCGCGCGGTCGAGGACGCGCGCTCAGCGGGCAAGACCATCATCCCGCTCTGCCCCTTCGCAGCAGCGCAGTTCCGCCGCCACCCCGAATGGGCCGACGTGTTGCGGAAGTAAGGCGCTACGCCTCCATCCTTGCCAGCCATTCCTTGCCGACGCCGAGCGCAGCGAGGTGGAGTGGGGGTCGACCAGAAAGAGATAAACAAGATCTCACTCCTTAATCGCCAGAATACGCCGCGCCGCGTTCAGTCCCGGCGCGCCCGAGACGCCGCCGCCCGGATGCGATCCCGCGCCGCACAGGAACAGCCCCTTGACCGGCGTGTCGTAGCCGGCAG
>JBGTLX010000552.1:0-5570 GCA_041743855.1 Rhizobiaceae bacterium
CCGGCGGCAGGCACGACCCCAAAGCTGCCGGATTTGCAGCTTTTCATCACCGACACGCTGGGCAATCCATTCGTGGAGGAAGACGCTCGTGCAGAGCGGGCCGATCGCGCAGTCGCGAAAGGACGCCAACACGATCAAGAAATCCCGCAATATTACAGTGGTGCTCGGCAACCCGCCTTATAAGAATAAGGCGGCCGGTATGGGCGGGTGGATCGAGAGCGGGAGCGCCGGGCGGCCCTCGCCCATGCGGCATTGGCAGCCTACGCCAAAGTGGAGCGTCTCGGCGCATACTCATCATCTAAAGAATCTGTACGTCTATTTTTGGCGTTGGGCGACGCTGAAAGTCTTTGGTTCAGGCTGGAAGGAAGCGACGGGAGAAACAAGTGGCGACCGCAGCGGCATAATTTGCTTCATTACCGCCGCCGGTTTCCTGAACGGACCCGGCTTCCAGAAGATGCGCGAGGATCTGCGCCGCGATTGCAGTGACATATGGGTGATCGACTGCTCTCCGGAAGGCCACCAGCCGGACATTCCCACTCGCATCTTTCAGGGTGTGCAGCAGCCGGTGTGCATCGTGCTAGCCGCAAAACCATTAAAGAAAGATGCCGAAAAGCCGGCGCAAGTGCGCTTTACCGCCCTGCCGACGGGCCGGCGGGAGGATAAGCTCAAGGCACTGGAAATGCTGTCGCTTCAAGGTCCGGGCTGGGCAGATGCCTTGGCTGGCTGGCGTGAACCTTTCTTTCCGGGCGCAACGGGTGACTGGGCGACCTTTCCGGCGCTTTCGGACTTTTTTGTCTGGTCAAGTTCGGGTGTGACCCCTCACCGAACGTGGGTCATCGCGCCGGATCAAGGGTCGCTTGTGCAACGTTGGGACAAACTGGTTGGGGAGTCCCAGACACCCGCCAAGACGACTCTGTTTCATGAAGATCGAGACCGCTCGCTTGAAAAAGTGGTGTCAGTCAGTTTGGGCGACCATCACCTACGAACCAACCCGGTGGGCAAGGACACGGGTCCAAGTCTCGAGCCTATAAGATATGCGTTCCGGTCATTCGATCGGCAGTGGATTATCCCGGACCACAGGTTGCTGAGCATGGCTCGCCCGCCGCTATGGAACCGCGCTTCGCACCACCAAGTTCACTTGACCGCCTTGGAGGCATCATCCCCAAAAGCTGGCCCTTCGATCACTATGACCGATCTTATTCCGGACAATGATCACTATAAAGGCTCGTTCGGCGGCCGCGTTTTTCCGCTCTGGGCCGACGCCGCCGCCACAAAACCGAACATTGCGCCCGACATGCTGACACTGCTGGCCGACGCCCTTGGAGAAGTGTCGCCGGAAGATGTGATGGCTTATCTCGCCGCCGTGATGGCGCATCCGGCGTTCACAAAACGCTTCCTGCCCGATCTCGTGCAGCCCGGATTGCGTGTACCGCTGACGGCCGACCCGGCGCTGTTTGCCGAAGCGGCGGCGATTGGCCGCGAGGCAGTCTGGCTGCATACCTA
The DNA here is from genome assembly GCA_041743855.1 of Rhizobiaceae bacterium. Classification (GTDB taxonomy): domain Bacteria; phylum Pseudomonadota; class Alphaproteobacteria; order Rhizobiales; family Rhizobiaceae; genus JBGTLX01. The sequence continues at coordinate 1,504 of JBGTLX010000552.1, forward strand.
CGGCGAACGCTTTGCCGATCCGGAGGCCGGGCGACCCAAAGGTCCGCCGCGCATGGCGGCGGAGGCGCGGCCCTCCATTCCGGCCGACGGCGGCATTCCGGGCGCGCCAGAACCGCTGCCCGACACGATGGAGTACGACGCTGTGAAGCGGAGGCTGACGGTCGGCAAGGGGTTTGTGGACAATGTGTCGCCAGAAGTCTGGAACTACGAGGTTTCGGGCAAGCAGGTGGTAGGGCACTGGTTCAGCTACCGCAAGCGCGACCGAACCCGCCCGCAGATCGGCGACAGGCGGCCGCCCTCGCCGCTGGACAGGGTGCAGCCGGACCATTGGCTGGCGGAATACACCAGCGACCTGATACATCTGTTGAACGTGCTGGGACTGGTTGTCGAACTGGAACCGAGGCAGGCGGACTTGCTGGAGCGCATTCTGGCCGGCGGGAAAATCGAGGCTCCGCCCTCCAAGGCCGAATGATAGCGGGGAAAACCCGAAACGATCCGTCGCGCCGCGAATTTTCCTGTGCGAAATTGCACAGGACGAATCGCCGGAATCCGCATGACACGCAGCCAGCTCGACCTTTTCGGAAGCGACCAGCCTGAACTCTTCGACGAGAAAGCGGCGCCGGTCGTGTTCCGCGCCGATCCCGACAGGATCAGGCGGCGGATCGCCAACATGCTCGCCGAGGTGCGGGCGGCCGAGCGGATGCGGTGGAGCGCGGAAGCATTGAGCGATCGAGAGTATCTGCTGAAGCAGATGGCCCGCTTTCTGCCCGAAGAGGAAGCGACGCAACTGGCGTTCGAGTTCGAGCGGGAAGTGGAGAGGTTGAAGGCGGCGTAGGGGAGATATAGTGCCTGCATTTCCAGGATGAACTACATATTGACTCTCACCAAAATTATGTTCACTCTTTGTGCCAAGGCGCGAGTCGCGCCGAATCATGGAGATGATGATGACTGGCAAGAATCAGTATGTTGTTCGCGATGGCGATGCTTGGGCCGTGCGAGGCGAGGGCAACGACCGGATCACCAAGAGCTTCGAAACGCAACGTGACGCTATCTCGTTTGGGCGAGACATTGCGCGGAACCAGCAATCGGAGTTGCGCATCCAAGGCGAGGACGCTCGTTTCCGCGAGGCGTGGAGCTACGGAAACGATCCTCATCCGCCTAAAGGCTAGTCAGACAGGCTAGCGGGACAGCGCCCCCCTCTGGCCTGCCGGCCATCTCCCCCACAGGTGGGGAGATTGGCTAAATTCTCACGCCCCCGCACTATACGCAGCAATCGCGGCCATATTCACGATGTCGCTGTCCTTGGCGTTGAGCGGGACGATCTGCACCGGTTTGTTCAGGCCCACCAGCAGCGGGCCGATGACCGTGGAGCCGCCGAGTTCCTGCAGCATTTTTGTCGAGATCGAGGCCGAGTGGAAGGCCGGCATGACCAGCACATTGGCTGGGCCGGACAGGCGGCAGAACGGATAGCGCTTCATCACGTCGGCGTTGAGCGCGACATCGGCCGCCATCTCGCCGTCATACTCGAAATCAACGCGCCTTTTGTCGAGGATTTTGACCGCTTCCTGCACGCGCTCGGAGCGCTCGCCGGCCGGGTGGCCAAAGGTGGAATAGGCGAGCATGGCCACGCGCGGCTCGTAGCCCATGCGGCGCGCGAAGCCCGCGACTTCCTCGGCGATGTCGGCGATCTCGACGGCGCCGGTCTTCGCCGCCTCCGCCTGTTGCGTATTTTCCGGGAAACATGCAGCCTGTCGGGGGGCGCTGAGCAATTGGGCCGGGGTGTTTCTTTGCCGGATTGCGACGCGCCGCAGCCAGGTTCTCGTTACGCGATGGTCCGGGGTCATGACGCGCGCCCAACAGGTCGGGGTAGTCCTTGGTCTTCTTCTCGTCGCGGCTCTCACGATCTTGCGGGGAACCGACCTTGGGCCGTTGCAACTCGCCCGCGAGGCGACGTTCGACCAGTACCAGCGCTGGTCGCCGCGGGCGTTCGAGGACATGCCGGTCAGGATCGTCGACATAGACGAGGCTTCGCTGCGCGCGCTCGGCCAATGGCCGTGGCCGCGCGACCGGCTGGCCATGCTGGTGGAGCGGCTGGCGGACATGGGGGCGTCCGCGATCGCCTTCGACATTCTCTTCGCCGAGCCGGACCGGCTTTCGCCGCGCAGCGTCGTTCGCGACGTTCCCGGCATCGACCCCGCGCTCATCGACCGGCTCCCCGACAATGACGAGATCTTCGCCGGGGCGATCGCCGGCAAGCCGGTGGTGCTGGGCTTTGCCCTGAGCAACGAGGGCGACTACCGCCCGCCGGTCAAGGCCGGCTTCGCCTTCACCGGCGAAAGCCCGTTTGACGCGCCCCCGCGCCTGAGGGGCGCGACGCCCTTGCTGCCGCGGCTTCAGGACAACGCCGCCGGGCTTGGCCATATCAATCTCGACCCGGAGAACCTGACGGGCATCATCCGCACCGTGCCGCTTTTCCTGAGCGACGGCGGGCAGCTCTATCCGAACCTGTCGCTCGAGGCGCTGCGCGTCGCGCAAGGGGCCTCGACCTATCTGCTCGCCGGCGCCACCGACGTGCCGGACACGATCACCTTCGCCAAGATCGGCGAGTTCACCGTGCCGGTGACCGCGTCGGGCGCGCTGTGGCTCCACCTCAGCCCGGACAGGCCGGAGCGCTATGTCTCCGCGAGCGACGTGCTCGCGGATGGCGGCCCGTCGCCCCACGTGCGGGACGCGATCGCGGGCAACATCGTCTTTGTCGGCACGTCGGCGGCGGGGCTGCTCGACATTCGCACCACCGCGCTCGGCGAAAACGTGCCCGGCGTTTCCTTGCACGCGCAGATCGTCGAGCAGGTGCTGTCGGGCAGCTTCCTGTCGCGCCCCGACTGGGCGAACGGGCTCGAAATAACCTTCATCGCCATTCTGGGCGCGACGCTGGTCACGCTCACCTTCTTCGTCAGCCCGGCGATCGCGCTGGCCTGCGGCTTGCTGATGACAGGCTGCGCGCTTGTCGCCTCGTGGCTGGCGTTTGCCTATTTGGGAATGCTGTTCGACCCGCTGGCGGCGATCGCGGCGGGGGTCATCACGCATTTCGCCACCACCTCGTTCCGCTTTCTGGTCACCGACAGGGAGCGCCGCGCCATCCGCCAGGCGTTCGGCCAATATCTGTCGCCGTCGCTGCTCTATCGCGTCGAGCACATGCGCGACGCGTTGCGCCTCGGCGGCGACGACCGCGAACTGACGGTGATGTTCGTCGACGTGCGCGACTTCACCGCGATCAGCGAGCGGCTGGCGCCCGCCGCCGTGGTCGACTTCCTGAACACGCTCTTCGACGCCCTGAGCCGCCATGTCGCGGCAAACGACGGCACGCTCGACAAATATATCGGGGATTCGATCATGGCGTTCTGGAATGCCCCGCTCGACGTCGCCAACCATGGCGAGAAGGCCGTCCGCACGGCGCTGGAAATGCGCGAGACGCTCGCCCGCCTGAATGCCGAGGACGCCTTTGGTTTCGCGGAAAAGGTCGGCATCGGCATCGGCATTCATACAGGGCTCGCCTGCGTCGGCAATCTGGGCGCCAAGAACCGCTTCAACTATTCGGCGGTGGGCGACGCGGTGAACGTCTCCGCCCGCATCGAGAGCGCCTGCAAGGCGGTGAGTTTCGACATCCTCGTGTCCGAGGCGACGGCAAAGCTACTGGCCGGCTACGCGGTGCTTCAGGCGGGCGCCTTGAAGCTGAAAGGAAAGAGCAGCCGCACCAACGTCTATGCCGTCGTCGGCGACAGAAGCGTCGGGGCATCTGCGGAGTTTTCTGGGCTGCAAGCCGTTCACGCGGAGCTCGTCCAGGCTTTGCGCTCGAAATCGGCCAACAGAGGCAGGATCGTGCGCGCGGCGAAAGGGAGGGCAGCGGGACTGACCGTCGGGCTGCAGGATTTCTATGACCGGATATCGCGCAGGGCGGATCACTTCCTCGATATTACGGCAGGGACGAAGGCCGATGCAGCCGAATAGCCGGGGAGGCGTCTAACCGCCTCCGCCTCCGCTGCCTCTACCGCCGCCACCGCCGCCTC
>JBGTLX010000553.1:0-2351 GCA_041743855.1 Rhizobiaceae bacterium
CACATGTACACGACCGGCCTGTCGCTCGACACGCAGCGCTACTTCGTGTTCGCCACCATGGTCATCGCGGTGCCGACCGGCGTGAAGATATTCTCCTGGATCGCGACGATGTGGGGCGGATCGATCTCGATGCGCACGCCGATGCTCTGGGCGATCGGATTTATCTTCCTGTTCACGGTGGGCGGCGTCACCGGCGTCCAACTGGCCAATGCCGGCCTCGACCGCTCGATGCACGACACCTACTACGTGGTCGCCCATTTCCACTACGTGCTGTCGCTGGGCGCGGTGTTCGCCATCTTCGCGGCCTGGTATTACTGGTTCCCGAAGATGACCGGCTACATGTATTCGCCCTTTATCGCGCGCACCCATTTCTGGGTCACCTTCGTCGGCGTCAATCTGGTGTTCTTCCCGCAGCATTTCCTCGGCCTGGCCGGCATGCCGCGCCGCTACATCGATTACCCGGACGCGTTCGCGGGCTGGAACATGGTGTCCTCCTACGGGTCGTATCTGGCCGCTTTCGGTGTCGTCGTGTTCCTGTACGGCGTATTCGAGGCCTTTTCGAAGAAGCGCGTCGCCGGCGCCAATCCGTGGGGCGAGGGCGCAACGACGCTGGAGTGGCAATTGCCTTCGCCGCCGCCGTTCCACCAGTGGGAACAGCTGCCGAGGATCAAATAGCAGGCTGTTTCGAGGCCGCCGGCTACCAGTTGGCGGCTTCGCCCAAACGGAATGATCGGACTTGTCACGCATGGCCCGGGTTGAGAAAACCACCTTCGACGATGCCGGGCTTCTTGTCTCGGAAGCGACGGCCGGCGACTATTTCGAGCTGCTGAAGCCGCGTGTCATGTCGCTGGTCGTGTTCACGGCCTTTGTCGGGCTGGTCGCGGCGCCGGTCACCGTCAATCCGTTCATGTCGGTCATAGCGGTGCTTGCGATCGCCGTGGGGGCAGGCGCGTCCGGCGCGCTCAACATGTGGTACGATTCCGACGTCGACGCCGTGATGTCGCGCACCGCGACCCGTCCTATCCCGTCCGGCCGCGTCCGGCCGCAAGAAGCGCTTGCCTTTGGACTGGTGCTTTCAGCGCTTTCGGTCATGACGCTCGGCGTCCTGGTCAACTGGCTGTCGGCGGCGCTGCTTGCCTTCACCATCTTCTTCTACGTGGTCATCTATTCGATGTGGCTGAAGCGCTCGACGCCGCAGAACATTGTCATCGGCGGCGCGGCGGGAGCCATTCCGCCTGTCATCGGCTGGGCGTCGGCGACCGGCTCGGTCAGCCTCGAAAGCTTCATCCTGTTCCTGATCATCTTCCTGTGGACGCCGCCGCATTTCTGGGCGCTGGCGCTGTTCAAGGCGGAAGATTACGATCGCGCCGGAATTCCGATGATGCCCAATGTCGCTGGCGAGGCATCGACCCGCGTCCAGATCTTCGCCTATACGCTGCTGATCGCCTCCGTCGGCGTGCTGCCATGGATTCTGGGCTTTGCTACGGCGGGCTACGGGATCGTGGCAGCGGGCCTCGGCGCCGGTTTCATCTGGTACGCCTGGAAGGTGCTGAAGATGCCCGACGGCGACCGGGCCATGAAGCCCGCCAAGGCGCTGTTTGCCTATTCGCTGCTGTATCTTTTTGCAATTTTCGCCGCCTACCTCGCCGATGCCGTTGCGCAGCGGGCTTTGGCGATCGGAGCATGAGCGCGATGGAAACCGAACTCGTCACGCTGACCGACAAGCAGAAGAAAGCCCGCCGCAACCGTTCGGTGGCGATCGGTTTCGCGCTGGTAGCGCTCGTGGTCATCTTCTATGTGGCGACGCTCGCCAAATTCGGTCCCGGCATCCTCGAACGGGCGATGTGACGGGCATGACCGAAGCCACCCCATCCGCCAATGCCGGCAAGCGGCGCGCCAACATGCTTGTCGCGGCGATCTGCCTGTCGTTTTTCGGCGGGATGATCGGCATGGCCTACGTCGCCGTGCCGCTTTACGCGTTGTTCTGCCAGATGACCGGCTATGGCGGCACGACGCAGCGCGTCGAGCAATATTCCGACCGGGTTCTCGACCGGGAAATAACGGTTCGTTTCGACGCAAACATTTCGGGCCTGCCCTGGGATTTCAAACCGGCAGCGCGCGAGACGACAATCAGCATCGGCGAGACGGCCGAGGCGCATTATTCGGCCACCAATGTCTTCAGCAAGCCGACCGCCGGGCGCGCGACGTTCAACGTGACGCCGCCACTGGCCGGCTCCTATTTCAACAAAGTCGAGTGCTTCTGCTTCACCGACACGACGCTCGAAGCCGGCGAGACGCTCGACATGCCGGTCGTGTTCTATGTCGATCCGGACATCGTCGACGTGCCGGAA
>JBGTLX010000554.1:0-3026 GCA_041743855.1 Rhizobiaceae bacterium
GATGCGCGCCTTTTCGGTGATGTTCTGCGGCGTTCGGATGCCGGCCACGACATCCTCACCCTGAGCGTTCACCAAGAACTCGCCATAGAGCGTCTTTTCCCCAGTCGATGGATTGCGGGTGAAGGCGACGCCGGTCGCCGAAGTCTCGCCCATATTGCCAAAAACCATGGCCTGCACGCTGACCGCGGTGCCCCAGTCTTCGGGAATATCATGCAGCCTGCGGTAGGTTATGGCGCGCTGGTTCATCCAGCTTGAAAAGACGGCGCCAATCGCGCCCCAGAGCTGTTCGCGGGGATCTTGCGGAAACGGCCTGCCCAGTTCTTCCTCGACCTTGGCCTTGTAGAGCGCGATGATCTCCCGCCACTCGGCGGCGGAGAGGTCCGTATCCAGTTCATGGCCAAGCCGGCTTTTCTCCTCTTCGAGAATCTCTTCGAAGAGGTCGTGATCGACCCCCATCACAACGCCGGAATACATCTGGATAAAGCGGCGGTAGCTGTCATAGGCGAAGCGGGAATCGTCCGAATCCAGCGCCAGCGCTTCGACCGTCTCGTCGTTGAGGCCAAGATTGAGGACCGTGTCCATCATGCCCGGCATCGACGCGCGCGAGCCCGAACGCACCGAGACCAGCAGCAGTTTTTCGGGGTCGCCGAAGCAGCGGCCGGTCAACCCGGCGATGTGATCGAGCGCCGCTAGCACGTCTGCTTCAAGCGCCTCGGGATAGGTCTTGCCGTTGGCGTAGAACCAGTTGCAGACATCCGAAATGATGGTGAAACCAGGCGGCACCGGCAGGCCGAGGCTGCACATCTCGGCGAGATTTGCGCCCTTGCCGCCGAGCAGGTCCTTGTCGCCGGCGCGGCCCTCAGCCGCCCCGTCCCCGAACGTATAGACCCATTTGGCCATGCTCGATCCTCTTTTATCGACCCGCGCGGCCGACCCATGGCGAGCGATAGGATGCCGCACCGCCGAAGGCAAGACTGGCGCGACCGCTCGCAGAACTACAATCGATTAGCGCCGGCCTGTTTCAGGGACTTGTCCTGGCGAGAAAAACTATGATAGAACATATCAGGAACATAGGTGTTGCGATGAAACAGACCGGCAAGCTCGACTATCTGGAAATGCCCGCGACGGGCGGCAAGCTCGATGCGGTGAAATCCTTCTACAGCGCGGCCTTCGCGTGGACATTCACCGACTACGGACCGACCTATTCGGCTTTCGACGAAGGACTGGATGGCGGCTTCGATGCCGGCGCCGGCGACCAGAAACCCCTGCCGGTGCTCTATTCCGAAAATCTGGAAGAGACGCTGGCCGCCGTCGAGGAAGCGGGAGGGTCGATCTTGAAGCCGATCTACGCCTTTCCGGGCGGCCGCCGCTTTCATTTCACCGATCCGGCCGGCAACGAGCTGGCGGTCTGGGGGGAGTAACACTTTCCGAAGCTCGCGATAGCAACCTGCCGCGATTGTGCTTTTGACTCGCCTTGAATATAAGGCCGCACATGCTCTATTCGGGCTGTCGGTCATTGGGGCGTAGCCAAGTGGTAAGGCAGCGGTTTTTGGTACCGCCATCGGAGGTTCGAACCCTCCCGCCCCAGCCAGGCTTCCCGCTGCGTTCGTTCTTCTTTAACCGGTAATCCGGAGGGTGAAACGCGATGCCGTCGGAAACCCGCTCACCCCGCCTTGCCGTTCTCATCGACGCCGACAATGCTTCGGCCAAAATCGCGGACGGTCTGTTCGAGGAAATTGCCAAGTTCGGCGAAGCCAGTGCGCGTCGCATATACGGCGACTTCTCCAAACCGAATTCCAAGGGGTGGGCCGACATTCTGTCGAAACACGCCATCATTCCCCAGCAGCAATTCGCCTACACGACCGGCAAGAACGCGTCCGACATCACGCTGGTCATCGACGCGATGGACCTGATGCACTCCGACCGCTTCGAGGGCTTTTGTTTGGTGTCCTCCGACAGCGACTTCACGCGGCTGGCATCACGCATCCGGGAATACGGCCTCAAAGTCTATGGGTTCGGCGAGCAAAAGACGCCGGAGAGCTTTCGACAGGCCTGCGACCGCTTCATCTACACCGAAAACCTGATCCCGACGGCGCCGGCGAATGATCCGAACCTCGTTGCGACCACCAAGGCGCTCGAACAGCCAAGCAAGGCCATACCGATTATGGAAAAGGCCTTCGCACAGTCTGAAGGAGAAGACGGCTGGGCAACAATGTCGTTGGTGGGCACAAAGCTTTCTAAACTCGCGCCGGATTTCGATGCGCGCACTTTCGGGTTCCCAAAGCTCAGCGATCTGGTCGAAAAGACGAACGCTTTCGAGATCGACCGTCCCAAGGGAGGCGTGATGCGCATCCGGATCAAACCGTTGACCGGCAGGGGCGGCAAGTCGGCGCAATAGCCTTGGCCGCCGATCTGCGCTCAATCCGGCTTGGCTTTTAGCCCCGTCAAGCAAAAAGGCCGGCGCCTGGCCGACCTTCCCTCATCTCGACACCGTTGCCGGTACATCCGCGGTCACAGGCAGAGATGAGTGATGTTGGCTTAACGGCGATCTGCGACGGCGATGTGACAACGATGCCACCATCGGCATTCCCCCCGCGCTGCCACTCAGAGGTTCGATCTCTGCCCAGCCAGTCACCCGGAACTTTTCAACGCTTCAGGCCAAATCCGGCCAGCGCATCCTTCACGCTTCCAGAAATGCGCTTGGCCAGGCTTGCAGGCGGCATTTCCGGATCGAGAAGGTCGTTCTCGGCCAGCGCGCTCTCGTCTTCCGCGACCTGTTCGCGTTCGAACGGCCTCAGCGTCCGCCCGTCGCCGCGCAGCGCCTCGACCGTCTTGAGAAGCGAGCCGGAGGCATCCTTCATGGCCGCCGTGAGGGTCTTTGCATTGACGTCGAGATGCTCGCAGAGAAGTTTTTGCCGGATCGACAGGATGGTTTCGCGCAGTTTCGTCACACCCGGCGAACCGGGGATGGCTTCGACCGCGAGATCGCATTCGGTGTCGAAGCCCATGGACCGGTTGTTGAGGTT
>JBGTLX010000555.1:0-1946 GCA_041743855.1 Rhizobiaceae bacterium
GCCTTGACGGTCAGGTGGCCATCGTCGCCTTGCACCGCATCCAGTCCGGCGAAGAAGTAACCATCGATTACGCCATGTGTGACGGCTCGGCTTACGACGAGTTCGAATGCGGCTGCGGCATGCCCGCTTGTCGGGGCCGAGTCACGGGCCAAGATTGGCGCATCCCCCAGCTGTGGGAGCGTTACGCCGGACATTTCTCGCCCTATCTCGAGCGGCGCATCAGGGCTCTCAAGCGGCGGCGTCTCCGCCGCAAGCGGAGCCTGGTCGCCGTCGGCACGGAGGCCACGGAAAATACCGCATGAGTGCGTTTGAACTTCAGCCCCAACAAGGAACCAGACGATGCTGACGGTCAGCAGCTACGTTGCGCCGAGCGCCATCGAAGGCCTCGGCGTTTTTGCCGGTGAGTTCATTCCTGCCGGACGTCTGATGTGGGATCTCAACCCCAGATTTGATATCTACATCGACCGCCGCGAGATCGAGAGTTTTCCGCAACACATGCAAGATTTCATCGCCCGCTACAGCTATCCGCATCTGGAGATGGCGGGCGTGGTGGTGGTCGACAGCGACAACGGGCGCTTTATGAATCACTGCCTTGCGCCCAATACCGACTTCCGCGTGTTCGACAAAGGCTATGCGCTGGTGGATATCTCGCGAGGGGACGAACTCACCTGCAATTATCACGAGTTCGATCCGACCTTCGCGGGCTTCTTCCCGGCGGTGCAGGCGGCCATGTCGGCGGCCAGGCTCCATGCCGGCCGCTGATAAGTCGCTTCGGCTTGCGCTGGCGGTAAGTCTCGTTCTGGCCGTGCCGATGGCGGCAGCCGCCGCCGAAGCTGAGCCTGGCTTCGCCTTGATGGTCATCCCGTATGAGGGCAATGTCTCTCTGGTGTACGGCTCGACCGAGTCCGGAGAGGATTACTCCTTCTTTCTCTCGTGCAACAACCAGCAGAACGAAGCCGAGATGACCGTTTACCAGGACATCGCAGGGGCGAAGGTCGGCGAACCGCTCACCATCGCGCTCAGCGCGGGCTCAGCCGAGGTCGCACTCAAGGGCGAAACGGCCACCGACGAGATGAGCGGCTTCGTGTTCGGGGTGGCGAAGAAAATCGCCGTCAAGCCGGTCATCGCCGTGCTCGAAAACGCGGGTCCGGCGATCGCCAAAATGGGTAAGGTAACCGTGACTTTGCCGGAGCCAGGGCGCGCCGAGGCAGTTTCCGAATTTGCTAAGGTCTGCAAGCTCGACTAAACAAAAGCGCGCCGGCCCTAACCCGCACCGCACGAGAGCATCCAGCCCATGATGAGCCGTATCCAGGCGTGTCTTCTCCTTGCGGTCTGCCTGGTCGCGAGCGTGTCGTCGGCGATCTCGGCACGAGCGGAAGAGAGCCTGGTGTGGATCGAGAAGGCGAGCGAAGGCTTCATCTCGCTTGCCTACGGGTCGCTCGATACGGCCAAGTCCCCGCTGTTTCTCCTGTCGTGCTTCGATGCCATGGGCATCGCCGTGCTCGACGTGCATACCCAGATCGACGGCGTCAAGCCGGGCGAGGCGCTCACCATCGAACTGTCAGCCGGTGACGCCAAATCGCAGCTCGAGGGCGAAGCGGCGCTCGACGAGGCCAATGGCGTGATCTTTGCCGAGGCCAGCGATATTGCGGTCAAGCCGGTGCTGGACGTGTTGCGCCAAGTAGGCCCGGTGACGGTGACCATCGGCAAGACCAGCGCCACGCTGTCCGACCAGGGCCGCGCCGACGGGGTCAGCAAGTTCAGCCAAGACTGTCAGATCGACTAAGCGGATCAGGCGAGGCGGGCGGCCTCGGCGCCGGTATCCCTGCCGAGCGCCAGGAACACCGCGGCGACGATGCCGCGGTCATCGAGACCGGCCTCGGCGTACATCGCCTGCGGCTTGTTCTGCTCGATGAAGCGGTCGGGCAGATGGAGCGTCCGCACTT
>JBGTLX010000556.1:0-8457 GCA_041743855.1 Rhizobiaceae bacterium
TGTCGCGCACCACCTCCATCTCGTATTCCTTCCAGCCGAGCACCGATTCCTCGATCAGCACTTCGGTGGTGGGGGAGGCGTCGAGGCCGGAGCCGACGATGTCGAAGAATTCGGCGCGGTTGTAGGCGATGCCGCCGCCGGTGCCGCCCATGGTGAAGGAGGGGCGGATGATGGCGGGCAGGCCGACCACGTCCATCGCCTGCGCGGCGACGGCAATAGCGTGGCCGATATAGCGCTGCTTGCGGTCGCCCTCGCCAAGATTCCAGGTGGTTTCGAGCGCGTCGAGCGCCGCGTCGAGATCTTGCGGCGCGGCGGCTTTTAGCGCGGCGCGCTCTGCCTCGTGCGTCTTGCGGTCGGCGTCCTTGGCGGCTGTGGCGTTGGCGAGCATGGATTTCGGCGTTTCCAGCCCGATGCGCTTCATCGCCTCGCGAAACAGCGCGCGGTCCTCGGCCATGTCGATGGCCTCGGCATGGGCCCCGATCATCTCGACATTGTAGCGCTCCAGCACGCCCATGCGGCGCAGCGAGAGCGCCGTGTTGAGAGCGGTCTGCCCGCCCATGGTGGGCAACAGCGCGTCGGGCCGCTCGCGCGCGATGATTTTGGCCACGACCTCGGGCGTGATCGGCTCGATATAGGTCGCGTCGGCAAGCTCCGGATCGGTCATGATGGTGGCCGGGTTGGAGTTGACCAGGATGATGCGAAAACCTTCTTCCTTGAGCGCCTTGCAGGCTTGCGTGCCGGAATAGTCGAACTCGCAGGCCTGGCCGATGACGATGGGGCCGGCCCCGATGATCAGGATCGACTTGATGTCGGTGCGTCTTGGCATGGGGCAAAAAATCCGTTCGGGCGGGCGCTGCGCGAAAATCCGGCGCGGGAAGGCCCGGCCGGCGGCGCTGCGGATTCTGGTGTCAGGCTAAGGGGTGCTTATAGGGGAGAGGAGGGGGAGGGGGAAGGGCGGAAATGAGCGTGGAGTTAGCAATGACTGAAAGCTGCTAAGCGCAGGAGTGGTCCTTCAAACCGTTGCCATGGAACGACAGTGTGGGCCGGGAGCGCTCATCTCAACCTTTGCTAGCGAATGACCAGATTGGGGCCGACAGCGGATTGACAGCTTTCGGCCGTCGATGTGCGGAAGCGGACGTACGCTGCGCTCAAAGGGTCGTCTCGATGCGATCCAATCCGGTCATTCCCCCGCATCTCCGCGTCTCCAAAGCGGACACACACTCAGGTTGTCGAAAGCATTCCGTTCAGAACGCGTGGATGGAAGGATCGGCGTGTTGCGTATATACGCAGTATTCCCTCCATCCTCTAGAGCAGGGTCGCGCACACTCGCGTCCGAAGCAGGACTAGAATAGGGTGAAAGGCTAAGCCGCTTCGACCAGGGAAGGCGCACGGCACGTATGGACCGACGGCTTACGGCAATACTTGCCGCCGACGTGGTTGGCTACAGCCGCCTGATGGGCGCGGACGAGGTAGGCACGCTCGAGGGACTGAAGAGCTGCCGCCGCGAACTGATCGACCCCGAGATCGAGAGGCGCCACGGCCGCATGATCAAGCTCATGGGCGACGGCGCGCTCGTCGAGTTCGCCAGCGTCGTCGATGCCGTCCAGTGCGCCGCCGCGATCCAGCGCCGGATGGCCGACCGCAACAAGGGCGTCGCCGAAGCCCGGCAAATCCGGTTTCGCATCGGCGTCAATCTCGGTGATGTCATCGTCGAGGGTGACGATATCTACGGCGACGGGGTAAACATCGCCGCCCGTCTGCAGGCGATCGCCGAGCCCGGCGGAATTTGCATCTCCGGCACGGCGTTCGATCACGCAGCGCACAAGGTGGATGTAGGTCTCGCCGCTTTGGGAGAGCAGCGCCTCAAGAATATCGCCGATCCGATTCGCGTCTATAGGGTCCTGCTGGATCCCGGGCAATCGGGGAAGATCGTGGCCGCGCCACGCCGGCCGGGCTCCCGGATCAGGATTCTGGCGGGAGTAGCGGCGGTCCTGCTGATCGCCCTGGCCGTAGGCATCTTTGCCTGGCAGAGGCCCTCCGCGCTTCAACGGCCATCCGTAGCGGTACTGCCATTTGCAAATCTGAGCGGCGATGCTGGCCAGGACTATTTTGCCGACGGCATCACCGAAGATTTGATTACCGATCTCGCCAAGCTTTCCGGCCTCGATGTCATCGCCCGCAACTCGGTGTTCGCCTACAAGGGAAAACCCCTCGTTCTGGCTGATGTCGGCCGCGATCTTGGCGTGCGCTTTGTCGTTGACGGCAGCGTCAGGCGCACCGGCGATCGAATCCGCCTCAACGCGCAGCTCATCGACATAGCAACCGGCGACAGTCTATGGGCCGATCGGTTCGATCGCGGCATCGCCGACGTGTTCGCCGTCCAGGACGAGATGGGCCGGGAAATCGCCAGGGCGCTCGGCGTCCAGACTTCGGCAGCCGAGAGCGAGCGCATGGCGCGCCCGCCGACTGCAAATCTCGAAGCCTATGATACCTACCTGCGTGCGGAGCGGGAGGCGCGCACCGGTCGAGGCGACGGATTGCGCGAGGCGCTTGCGCTCTATGACAAGGCGCAGAAGCTCGACCCTGCCTTCGCCGAGGCCTTCGCCGCCGACGCACGGCTGAGTGTCTATCTTTGGCGCGCCGCCTCCGATGACATCATTCAGAGCGCGCTTGCGAGAAAGCGAGCATATGAGAAGGCAAGCCGTGCTTTGGAGCTCGATCCGGACCTTTCATCGCCCTACGCTATTCTCGGCATCATGCAAGTCGTGGATCGCCGCTATGAAGATGCGATCGCCTCGGCGGAGCGCGCCGTCGCATTAGGCTCCGGAGACGCCGCGACGCAAATTGCCGTTGGTTATATCCAGATGTTCGCCGGCAATCGTAACGAAGCGGCATCGGCCATCGAGACGGCATTGAAGCTTGATCCCAATCTGGCTCCGATAGACCGCGAGGTCGTCGGGGTTGTCTTTCTTTTGCTCGGGGACCCCAAAAAAGCCATTGAGACTCTCGAGCGCGCTCGCGACGATGCTCCAGAGGCGGGCAGCCTTAGGATTCTGCTCGCGGCGGCCTATGCCCGCGCCGGCCGCTCAGAGGACGCCAAAGCGGCGATTGCGGATGGCCTCCGGCTGGTGGCGAGGACCGAATCCTTGGCTCGACTGCGGTCGTTGAAAGCGTTTCGGAATCACTATGCCCATCTTCGCAACGCTGAAGATTTGGCGCCGATCATCGACGCCCTACGCCAGGCAGGACTGCCCGAATGGCCGTTCGGCTTCACCGCTGATGAACAGGACCGGTTGAACGGCGCGGAAATCGCATCTCTTGTTGTTGGCAAGACCTTGAAAGGCAACCTCGAACCCGACGGGCTTCCAGCCATTATGCAGATCGAACAGGACGGCACGGCAGTCTTCCGCACGATGACACGAATGATCACCGTGAGGGTCTTCGTCGATCGCGACCTCTTATGTGAGCAGAGCGAAAATCTGTTTGGGCGCCCCATCTGTGGTCCCGTCTACAGACGAAGGGACGCTGCCGGCAACGGGTATTCTTATATCAATGTAGGTATGGTGTTTCACTTCGTGACAGTGAATTGAGCTCGCAAGTCTCAGGGGTTATTGATCAAGTCCCAATCCGGCTGATCAATTGCCAATTTTGCTTCGACGACCGGCCATTTCGCATCGCCCTTCGGTACAAGATCATCGGCATTGTCCGCGAAAGCGGCCGCGTTGCCTTCGTCGTAGATCAGGTACAGTTTCCCGTCGATGATCTTGAACGCTTCCGGATCGACATTGACGGTGACAGATTCGTTGGATGCGACCTCGCCGGCGCAGTAGCCACCATATTGAGGAGCGTATCTGGTCGGCTCGCTCATGAACATTTCCTGGTGTTTCCTGCTGGCGAAATGCCACGGGGTGCCAAGCCACTCATGGGAAAATTCTTCGGAGCCCTTCACCGCCTTGCCGTCAGTGAAATAAGCAACGGTGTCGTAGCCCATGATCGCCACGCCGCCGAAATAGCCGGTGTTCACCGAGTCGCCGGCAAAAGCGGAGCCCGCGCCGGCCAACAGGGTGAGCGCACATACGGCCGCCGACGCCGGATTGCGAACCAGTCTCCTCGTGATCGCCATGCTCATCCGCGTTCTCCTTATCAATCGTGGATCGCTTCGCACTTCGCAGCGTTCGCCGCTCCAAGGATATTGGCCTGGCACGTGGCGCCATGCCGTTTGAATAGTTTTATGATGTCGGTATTGCCCTTCCAGAACGCGCGCGTGGTTGGCCAGTAGCCGTGACCTTCGGGATGGGTCACATCCGCGCCTTTGCGGATAAGGAACTCTGCGAGTTCAACGTGGTTTTCCTCACCAGCTACTATTAACGGCGTGACGCCAGACTTGTTGGCCGAGTCTTCCAACACCGCCCCCTGTTCGAGCAACAGCTTGGCGATCGGGAGGCTCCCAGAAAAGGCAGCCGCGTGGAGGGGGGTAAACCCACCGGAATTGCGCGCCATGACGTCGGCGCCCTTGCCCAGCAGGAATTCCGCAATGGCAAGCTGATCGTCGAGAGCTGCAGCGATGAGGGGGGTACCTTGGTCGCGCGCCCGGCTGTCGACGTCGGCACCGCCAGCCAATACTTGCTCAACGGCGGCTTTGTTGCCGGCGGCAATGGCGTCGAACAGCACATCACCCGCGTCTGCCGGTATCGAGACAAACGCCAACACACAAAGTGTCAACAGCCCACGCATTCCTACGGATAACACGCGCGGGGATGTCGTACAAGTCGTCAGGACTGTGGTAGGCGACGGCGCTCCAGTGCGAGCCAGCAAAGGAATGTCCGCTTCGGATAGCGCCACGAATAACGGGATGGGCGCGAAGCTCCCTGTGGCCCGTGCATTGGCGATGTCCGCATTTGGCGAATGGACGGGACCGTAGGAATGACTGCCATGAGGCGCATTGCAGCCATTCACGGCGCTGAGAATTAAGGTCGCCTCCGGGTCTAAAACCAGCCTCATTACCTCAACCGCCTCCTTCTCTCCATCTCCGCCTCCGTCGGCGTGTCGAACTCGAACGAGCCGGTTTTGACCGCGCCCTCGGGCACATATTTCGTGACGACGATGCCGGACGGCGAGGATTGAACGGAGACTAGTTTCAGTCCCGCGGGCTGGGCCGAATCGCCGAACAGGCGCTTTCCCTTGCCGAGGACGACCGGAAAGATGAAGACGTTGAACTCATCGACCAGACCGTGCGCCAGCAAGGTTTTTAGGAAGTCGGTCGAGCCCTGGGTCAAAAGGTCCGGGCCGTCCTCCTGTTTCAGCGCCTTCAGCGCAGCGACCGGATCGGGGCCAAGCGTCCGGCTGTTCTGCCAGTCGGGCTTGAAGTCGGGGTTGCGGGTCGCGACGAATTTTGTGATGCGGTCGAAGAGCGGCCCGATCGGATCGTCCTTTCCGGCATAGGGCCAGTGGGCGGCGAAAATGTCATAGGTCTTGCGGCCGAGCAGAAGGTCGAAGGGCTTTGAGAACATCGCGTCGATGACCTCGCCCATCTTGTCGTCGAAATGCGGGGCGACCCAGCCGCCATATTTGAAACCGCCGGTCGGATCTTCCTCGGGGCCGCCCGGCGCCTGCATAACGCCGTCGAGGCTGACGAACGCGCCTGCGATGATTTTTCTCATCTCGTTTCTCCTTGATCCTTGTTGCACCTTTTGAAGAACGAATGGGCAGGCCTGAATCCGACAGTGACGAGCGGCGCTGTTTCCGATTTTGTAGCTAGGCAATGCGTTTCGACGAAAACCAGACATCGCCGAATATGGCTGTCGCGCTTCTGTCGGGGGCTTTGTCGGCCGTCAGCCAGATAGACCGTGTCCGCCTTGCCTGTCCCTGCGTCGGGAGCTTCGCCGAACCGCCCGGCTGCGAAGCGCCCACACAGGGGATGAACCAGGACCCCATGAAGGGCCGGCACTCGAACCCTCCGCCGGTGCGCGTCGCCACCATGGCCAAGCCCACCCTTTCTGACGGCTGCCACGGAAAGATCAGCCGGCCCCCCGGACGCAGCGTTTTCAGCCAGCCGGCGGGCGGCGCGGCGACGCCGGCGTTGACGTAGATGATGTTTGATTCGGGGAGTTTCGCGACAACCCCGTCGCCCGCGACCACGGTGACATTTTCGTAGGGTTCAAGGTTGCGGCGCGCTTGCGCGGCGAGGTCCGCGTCGAGTTCGAAGGCCGTGACGGAGCCGCCCGGCAGGACCAGCGTGGCGAGCAAGGCGGTGTAGTAGCCGGAGCCCGCGCCGACATGGATGACCATCTCGCCCGGTTGCGGCGCGATTTTCCCGATCCATGCCGCGTGAAGGACCGGTTCGCCATTGTTTCGTTCGGCGTCCAGCGCGACCAGTACGTTCTGGTAGATATGGGCCGGATCGGCGTCGGGCGTGGTTACCTTCCGGTTGCCGACGACAATGGTCCAGGGACCCGCTCCGAGAAAGGCTTCGCGAGGCACGGCCGCGAAAGCCTCCTCCAGCCGCGGATCGGCCGACCCGCTGGCCGCCGCCATCTGCCGGGCATAATTAGCTCGGATGTCCGCTTCCACGACCGCCGGCTCCAACTCCCTTCCGATCGAAAATAGGGTGTGAATCCTCGATGGCGAGGCAGGAACCGGCGTTGGCGGAACGCAGCGCAGGGTCGCGCGTTGATCCGCATCGCCGCATTGGCGGCTACTCCGGAGGATATTTCCATGGGCGTGAACGAAGCACCGACCGAAAAGGGCAAGGCCGCCGCCAAGGGATTCAGGCAGGCAACCGTCAAGGAAGAAAAAAAAGTCGAGACACGCAAGGGCGGCGACCTGAAAAAGGGCGCGGATCGCTTCGAGGAACGCTCCAAAAGTTCCGACGGCAAGAGCGCCGGGGAAAAACAGGTCGACGACGACCGGTGATTCCCGGGCCGAGCGTCGTTCGTGATCGGCGCGGTTTCCCTGCCGCTCAAAAACCCTGTGACTTGACGAAACCCTTGCGGTATTCGTGTCTCTGAATAATGCCGGCCTTGTGATGGCCCAGCTCGAACGACGGGAAGAGGACGAAATATGCGCTGGAGAGGCCGCCGTCAAAGTGACAATGTTCAAGACAGCCGCGGCAGCGGCGGTGGCGGATTAGGCGGCGGATTCGGACGCAGCCCGCTCCGCATTCCCATCGGCGGTGCCGGCGGCGGCGGCATATCCGGCATCGTCATCCTCGTCGTGCTGTTCTTCGCGCTCCGGGCCTGCGGCATCGATCCCATGGAAATTCTGGGCGGCGGGCAGGGCGCGAATGTTCCGGGCGGCGGCGGAACCGTTACCGAGGGGCAGGCGCCGGCGTCCGACGAGATGACGCAATTCGTGTCGACGGTGCTCGCCGAGACGGAGGACACGTGGAACGGCATCTTCCAGGCGGAGGGCGAGACCTATCAGGAGCCGACTTTGGTGCTTTTTTCGGAGCAAGTCGCATCGGCTTGCGGCTACGCGTCCTCGGCGTCCGGCCCGTTCTACTGCCCGGGCGACCGCAAGGTCTATCTCGACACGACCTTTTTCCAGCAGCTCGACCAGCAATTCGGCGCGTCGGGCGACTTCGCTCAGGCTTATGTCATCGCCCACGAGGTCGGCCATCACATCCAGAACCTGACCGGCATCCTGCCGAAATTCAACGAGATGCGGCAGACCATGAGCGAGACGGAGGCCAACCAGATGTCGATCCGCGTCGAGTTGCAGGCCGACTGCTTCGCCGGCGTGTGGGCGCATTTCACCGACCAGAAGGGACTGCTCGAACAGGGCGATATCGACGAAGCGCTGAATGCCGCGCAGCAGATCGGCGACGACACGCTGCAGAAGCGGACGCAGGGCTATGTCGTTCCCGAAAGCTTCAACCACGGCACCTCGGCGCAGCGCAAAACCTGGTTCGAGAACGGGTTCACGTCGGGCAAGCTGGCGTCCTGCGATACGTTCAACAATCCGGTCTGAGGATATTCACCTGAGGGCTGCCTGCAAATGGCCGTCTTCAGGTGAATCTCTCACGCCTGCGCAAGACGCGCGCCTCCCGCTGCGGGAGGGCGCTGGCGATCAAACGGCGGGCTTAGGCCAGACGGCTATCCGCCGATAAAGCTCTTGTAGATAAAGCCTCTCCGGCCCTTGAACTCGACCTCGCACCAGCCGTCGCAGTTGACGACCTGCACGGTCCCGGAGGCAGGCACGACGGTGAGGACTTTTGCCTCGTCTGCTGGACCGGCGCGAAGATTGACATATTTAGTCACCTTCGCGCTGCGGGTAGGCTCCGCGACTTCCACGACTTCCGGGAGTTCGGCGGCGGCAACGGCCGCCTGTTCGCCAACGCCGTCGGTGATTTCGGGTCCTTCGATCACTGCAAGCGGCGCCGGCGCGGGAGGCGCGGGCTGGGCAATGGCGGCAGTGAAGGTGCGGTCGGTGCCGAGATCGACAGCGTCGGCGGCCGAC